>DATHYB010000043.1:0-4929 GCA_035459365.1 Candidatus Limnocylindrales bacterium | reverse complement strand
GATAATGGTCGCCGGTTGCAAAAAAAACGCTACGACACTACGGATCATGTCAAAAATTCCTCGATCTGTTTTATGACAGCTTCCGGCTGATCAAGCTGCAGGAAATGTCCGGCGCTCGCTATCGGCACATACTGGGCGTTCGGAATCAGGGCCGCAAAGCGCTGACCGAAGCGCGGCGGTGTTTCGACGTCACGATCACCATACAGCAAAAGCGTAGGTACTCGTAGCCTTGCAGCGTCATCCAGTACATCGGCCGATACAACCTTTTTGAATGATTCTTGCATGTGCTCAGCGACCAAGTAATCTGAACCTATAGAAGTATACAACCGCTGGCGCAGTCGTCGTCGGACACGCTTTGGCAGCGGTGCAGTCAGAGCTTTGCCAAGTTTCGTGAAAGATTTGATCAATTGCTTGCGGTTGGCGCCTTCGTCGCGGATCCCAGCGCTGGCCAGAAGCACCAATTTTTCTGGGTTGAGCAAGCCCTGCGCAGTTCCTCGGATAGCAACTGCCCCGCCATTGGAATGACCAAGCACTGCATAAATGGAGCCTAGCTCAAGTTTTTCCAAAACGCGGCCGATAAACTGGGCGTATTCATCCAAGCCCCAGGCACTGTCGGGTTGCTGTGACCCTCCAAAGCCGGGCATATCGATCGACACCACATCATAGTGGCTTGCCAGACGAGCGGCTACTGCTTTCCAACTGGCCGTCGTATCAGCCCAGCCAGGCAAAATGACAAGTGTTTTTCCGGAACCTGTTCGCTCATAATGCACAAGAAGACTGTCGACGATGACTTGCATACTGCTTATTATAGCGCGCTAGCCGGCTGTTTCTTGCAACTTGTTTCTTAGCAGGCGGATTATGTTCCCAAGGCTTGCAAGCGGCGCTCCAGTTCATCCGTCGGGATAGTAGACTGTGGTATATCAACCTGGGGTGCCTTATTGAAATCACTGAATGTCATGGTTCGCTTGACCATGCCGTAGCGGATGACCCGGACGACCCGCTCCTGAGGATCTACGAGCAGACTAACCTGTTCTGGCTTCTGTTGTTTGTATTGCTGCTCCTGTACAGAATCAAGGTCTCTGAGTTTTAGTTTTTGGGCGAGCCCTTTCATAAACGCCAAATATTGCTCCGGCTGAACCGTCCCGTCATACTGCCTGAGCTGCCGGCCGTCGACAGTCACCAATTTTGACTTCCTGGAATCTGTCTTGAACACCTGACGCTTTTGGAAATCAGCTGCCATCGTTGCTGCATCAGCTTTTTCCAAATGGGCGACAGGAATAATGCACCCGCCCAGCACCGTTTGACCGTATAGCGTCTGCTCAGCAGCAGCCTGTTTACCCCATATATTGAGAACCGGTGATGCATCAATTGCTTGGCCTGAGGCATTCTTTTGACGAGTTTTAATCTCCGTATAGCGGACAAACTCAGTTTGTTCAGTGTTGATACCCTCTGTCGTTACCCGTGAGCCGGCGTGCGAGATCGTCGTCCGTGAAGTGGCTAGTTTCGGTCCGTCTAGGTCAAGGCTCACCTGCTGCTCGCTTGACCGGTCTGCTGCTTGGTCTTTGACCGTACATGTCACCGCCGAGAGACTCAACATCTGGGTAATTGCCGGCCAGATCGCCTCCTGGTCTGCCGCCCGGGTACGGCGTTGCCAACCGTATGCACCGGCCGATGCAACGACGAGTATTACAACCAAAAGCCACGGCAGCAATCTGCGCATTCTGTCACCTACCCTCTTTTCTCATGCTATTAGAACTATTGTAACAGCCTCCTATAGTTGCTGCGATGCTCGTGCTGAGTTTGAACTGCCCGGCGCGGTCGTGCTATACTTGCCTTGACAAAAACCGATGGGGATATAGCTCAGTTGATTAGAGCGCAGCGCTGGCAGCGCTGAGGTCCAGGGTTTGAGTCCCTGTATCTCCACCACAATAAACGCATCGGCTTCGGTCGGTGCTTTTATATATACTTTGTTTGACCGACCGTAATTGCCATGGTATAAACAATATGGCGTACAGGATATATCATGGCACACTTTCCAGAATTACCCCTTCATCAAGCAGTTTTTGAACCAGAATACTGGGATGCGCAGCCAGCGCCTCATCCGTCCCTTCATAATCTTGGTGCTCTCGCCGTCGACAAAATGCTCAAAACTCGTAATACAGCGGCACTTGCTCACCGGCACATAACAGACACCCTCGCTATGATAGGTGGCAATCCGGTCGTAGAAAACGTAGCTATAGGAGAACCCGTAACTGTTCCTGCGCCGGAGGAGATAGCGATTGTCAAAGTGGTACGAGATGAGCATAGACGGTATTTCCGAGCGCTCGGGCGAGACTTACCTAAAGATACAGATATCGATGAATATGTAGCTGATATGAATGAAGACTTCGATTTTCTCGGTCCACGTATGATCGATGACCCTATTCCAGAAGCTCACAGCGGACTAGCCTTTGCCTTCGATACTGAATCCAAAAGCGAGGTCATGCGTGAGACGGCATATTACACGACTTCGCTCACGACCAAGAATCTATGTGGCATGGGGCATTTATACGCCTACGCAGAGCTCGGATTGCGTGAAGGCGCCGGGAATGAGCTTGCCATTCCCGGGTACGTAGGAAGTACAGAATTTACAGTATCGGGGCTAGTTAAGAGAAAGATTGTAGCAGCCCAGGTTCTTCGGCCACGAATTCCCTCTACTCCATAGACATAGCCGCTCCAAATGCAACAAAAAACAAAACCCGGTCTCATACCGGGTTTTTTCGTGCGCGCCCACCCTGCGGCGGGTGATCATTTTGTTTTATGAAAATGTTTATTTCGCTCGCCGCTTTTGATGCGCACGAATTACCTTAAGCATAACGCACCTAAGACGTATGTCAAGTTGACTCGATACGTGATTCATCCATTTCCAGGACTCCCCGCCAGAAAGTAACCATTCCAGCCGATACTTTGCTGCCGAGCGTTCGAGATATAGCAAGGCGCCGTTGATGTTCCCCGTCCGGCAATGCATCCAGATCAACTCGCTCGACCAGTTCCTGAAGTGAACTCAACTTAAGTCCGTCGACTTGCCTCCGTTCTTGAATGGACCAGTACGTATGATCTGACGCTTCAGGATACTGAGCAAATTCTATCGGTGGATCCTCGCCGAACTTCTGTACGAGCATACGAGGAATTGCTATGCCTGATTGCCGGTACTGCCGATTGATCCTCCCCATTTCAACAAGCACGCCCCAACTGATACTTGCAGCAGGGCCACGGTAATCAAGTTCGACTCCTCGAGCTATAAATGCATCTCTTGCAATGTATGCGTCCGAAAACTCTTGTGTAGTTGGATTCGATTCTTCCATATCTCTATGGTAGCACCCTACTTCAGCCCGCTCTAGTAGCCGTACTCTGCCCGAAGCCGCGTGTGGGCTTGTTCCATCTCCTTGACGGCAACGGCAAGCACAAGATGGTCTGTGAATTTCGCCTCGTACTCAAGCCGAGTTCCAAACCGTAAGCTCAGCCAGGCATGCATGTCATTGTGCTCCCGCTTAACGTGCGCTCCTGCAGCCTTGAGCAGTTGATAGATAGCTTCGACGTCCTTAACCAGATAGTCGATACTATCCAAACCAAGTGGGTCGTTTGACCCTGCCCGGCGTTCGAGGAGTTTGATGATGGCAAATCCTTCATATGGTTCATGGAGCACCGCAGAAGCAATAAACCGCCCGTTGACCGTTCCGATGTGCGTTTGCTCGACTGCCGCTCCGAGGGCCATAAGACTCGTGAATAGTTCAGTTTTGTCTGCTACTTTCCAGCTGAGCGTCGTGGGCACTGCGACATGTTCCAGGACGTCGAGATGGTGTACAACCAAGAATGCTTTCCAGGCCACCCGGTAATCCCCAAGAGCAATCCCGGGCGCTGTCGTACCACCACTGAGCACCACTATACGTCCTCCAACAATGACAGAAGCTTGGCTTCATCGATCTGTTCTGTTCCATACTTTTCGGCTTTCTTGAGTTTGCTGGCACCGACATTCGCCCCTACCACGAGATAGTCAGTGTCTTTGCCGATGCTCGACTGGAAGGTGCCGCCGGCAGCCCTGATGCGTTCGGCAGCCTGGTCGCGGCTCATCTGCTCGAGCGTGCCCGTTACAACAAAGTTTTTGCCCGAGAGCTTGCCTTCAATGAGTTCAATTGTCTGCGGCTGTACCCCATTCTGCTTGAACTTCTCAAGTAGCCGCTGGTTGGCGGGCTCAGAAAACCATTCAACTACTGACTCTGCAACAACAGCTCCGATGCCCTCGATGGCATGCAGCTGGTCAATTGTCGCTCCCTGAAGTGCATCGAGTGTCTTGAAAGCCTGCGACAGGTCGATGGCCGTCTGGACGCCGATATGACGTATCCCCAGTCCATACAAAAAGCGTGGCAGCGGCGGCTGTTTTTTGGCCTGGATGGCGGCAATTAGTTTACCGGCGGAGATTTCAGCAAAACGGTCAAGCGTCAGCACTTGTTCTTTGGTGAGCGAATATATATCTGCCGGATCATTCACAAGGCCAGCCTGCAGCAGGGCTATGACATTTTTTTCGCCGAGCCCCTCGATGTCTAGTGCCGCCTTGCTGGCGAAATGTTCGATGCGTTTCCAAGCACGCGAGGGGCACGATTCATTGGGACAGCGCCAGGCAGCGTCTTTTTCATTGACCTTCACGAGAGCCGTGCCGCAGTCCGGACAGTGAGTCGGCATGACAAAAGGCTTTTCTGTGCCATCCCGCAGCGTCACCAGCGGCTCGACAACTTCCGGGATAATATCGCCTGCCTTATGGACGATGACCGTGTCGCCAACCCGGATATCTTTGCGGCGGACCTCACCTTCATTGTGCAGCGTCGCCATTTGAACGGTACTGCCGGCCACAACCACCGGCTCGAGCATCGCGACTGGGGTCGCTGAGCCGGT
>DATHYB010000042.1:0-11978 GCA_035459365.1 Candidatus Limnocylindrales bacterium | reverse complement strand
ATATTAAAAGAGACTCTGGCAGCTGAATCGATTGCTCAAGAACGCGTTCCGGACGATAGCCTCGACCTGCTTGCCGAACTATCAGGCGGCGATGCCCGCGTAGCGCTTGGCAACCTGGAACTTGCCTTGCAATTGGCAGACACAACCATCACGCCGGAGATTGTCAAAACCGCCGCCCAAAAGCGCGTTCCGGGCTACGACAAAGCAGGTGAACAGCACTACAACATTATCAGCGCCTTCATCAAATCAATGCGTGGCTCAGATGCTACGGCTGCGCTCTACTATCTGGCTCGCATGCTGCAAGCCGGCGAAGATCCGAAGTTTATCGCCCGGCGGATGGTAATCTTCGCCTCTGAGGACATCGGCATCGCCGCCCCTGCCGCCCTAAATCTCGCTATCGCCACATTCCAAGCCGTCGAACGGATCGGCCTACCCGAATGCTCCTACAACCTCTACCACTGCGCCACCGTCCTCGCAAAAGCACCTAAGTCCCGAGAAGTAAGTAACGCCATGTACGCTGCTCAGGCCACCGCCAAACAGTACCCCGAACTGCGCGTACCATTGCACCTGCGCAATGCACCAACTAAACTTATGAAAGACATTGGTTACGGCAAGGACTATCAGTGGGAAGCAGGTTTCGAGCACGATAAAGGCTTTTTGCCGCCCGAGCTCAATGGCACAAACTTCTTCGATGGCAATAACCATCATGCTTAATGCGAATAGCGGCAAAATCCATAGCGGGAAGCGCTTGGCCCGAGTATAGTACAAGCATGCAGCCACAACTTGATCTCGCTCATCTTACTTACAACCAGCCGGTGATGGCAACAGACGGCAATATCGTGACTATCAATGAACACGGCGTACCGACGCTGCTCTTTTTGCAATTCCGCGGCCAGCACGGTCCGAATGTCGCGGCCGATGTTGTTGCTGGTGTGCGCCTGCATTCGATTGAAGAACTTAAGGACCTGCACCGCGCTATCACCGAAACAATTGAAAAGCACGAAACTAAAGAGCCGTAGCTACCACTGCTACGACTCTCACTTTACGATCCCGTTCCGAAATAGAAAGCCAAAGCTATATTTGGACAATCTTCTCCCAAGGCAAATCTTTATCACCAAAGTGCCCATAAGCGCTCGTCTGGCCATAGATCGGCCGGGCTAAGTTCAGTTTAGTTATGATCCCCTGCACGGACGTATCGATCAACTTGTCCTTGAAGGCATAGAGCTCGTCATTACTTACCGTAGCCGTACCAAACGTTTCAATCGTCTGCATCAGCGGCAGCGGTTGACCGATGACATATGCCAAACCAACTTCGCATTTTGTCGCCAGGCCAGCAGCTACAATATTCTTCGCAACATAGCGCGCTGCGTACGCCCCCGACCTATCAACCTTAGACGGGTCTTTGCCACTAAATGCCCCGCCGCCAACCCGGGCATAACCGCCGTATGTATCAACAACAATTTTGCGCCCGGTGAGTCCCGCGTCAGATTCCGGTCCCGGAATATGCCAGAGACCAGTTCCGTTAATTACAATATCTTCAGCCGCAGGAACTGCAAAACCATACTGCTCGAGTACCGGTGAAATAACAACTTCTATAATTTCTGAACGAACCTGTTCGGCTGATATATCCTCATGGTGCGCCACAGCCGCCACCACCTTCTCGACTGTCACCGGCTTGCCGTCTTCATAGCGCACCGTTACCTGGGCTTTTCCATCCGGTCGCAGCCAGGCTAGCGTAGCATTCTCGCGCACTTCATCGATCCGGCGTGTCAAAGCATGAGCCAGAGTGATGGGTAACGGCATCAGCTCCGGCGTTTCATCGCAGGCATAGCCGAACATCATACCTTGGTCACCCGCTCCGATTTCATCTTTGCCGTCGACTCCCAGCGCAATTTCCGGGGATTGCTGATGCACGTCATTACTAAATTCCGACTCGGTGCTGAAGCCCCAGGCAGGTACCGTATAGCCCAATTCCCTCACCTTCTGCCTTACAATCTTTTCGAAGTTCAAATCGGCTGAGGTTTTGATCTCGCCAAAGAGCGCGATTCTGTTTGCTCCCGCCACCGTTTCGATACCTGTCCGACTGTTTGGGTCCTGAGCTAGTGCTGCATCGAGAATCGCATCACTAATTGCATCACATATTTTGTCTGGATGCCCGGCACATACCGACTCGCTGGTAAAGAGCGTGATGTTAGTTGTTGACATAAAAATATCCTTCCTGGCATTACCGCAGAAAGGATAGAGACGTACCAATATCTTTCCCACGGGTCTGGCCCTGGGCTAGATGGAGCACCTTACTTATTATCTTGAAGCCGAAGCTACAAAAGCAGGTTGCTGGCGGGTCAACGAGCTAGATCTCTCACCGCACTCTGTATATTACGTTGTTAAGTAGCCCTACTATATCAAAACTACCGAGTAACCACAAGTTGGTTAACGGATCGATTAGCCTGAGCATACGCTTGCTGCAATGTCAGCATGGCAGGCAGAACCAGCATTTGCAGCGGCAAAATCAGGAACAGAAATAGAGCCAGTAATGATACAGAATATCTCGTTCGCCATATAGTAGCACATGTGTCAAAGAGAGAAATTGCTCATGGTTGTATAATGATGCTTCGGTCGTACATCTAGCCATTTTGAGCAAATTTATGTATAATCTCGGGAGTTACGCTCCTTGCGTACAAGATACTGGGGATTGGCCAAGTGGTAAGGCACCGGGTTCTGGTCCCGTGATCGGGGGTTCGAATCCCTCATCCCCAGCCAATTTGAGTTTTCATTACAAAGAACCATCGAATCGAATGGCTTTTTTAATTTCCACCGAAGTTCTTTGTCATTTAATTCCAAGTTCGAAAGTACGAGATTGAGCAATTCTCTTTTTTCTTCAATTTCGGCGTTTTGAAACAATTCTGGAGCTTTTCGAGAAAGCTCTAACAGATGCAATGCACCCTCAAAATTATTATTCGACATAAGTTCGATATTTTTTCTACTGTTTTCCAATGCCCGCTTACTAGCAACCAATTCTTTATATTTGCGGTCATACATTTCTTGCGTGATTCCCCCGCCTAGATACATGTCATAGTTACGATCTATCTTGGTGTCATATCGCTTTAATTCTACCTCTAAGTGAGCAAGCCTTTCTTGGCTATCTCGGCTCGACTTCTCATCATCTGCCAGTAAAGCATCCGTTACTATCTTCAAATCTTCTTCGGGTATTTGTATCTGTATAAATACAGCCCGTAACTGCTCGGTCATGATGTCTTCAAGAACATATGGGGCATCATGATTGCCCTTAAACTGCGTACAATGCCCATAGATATACTTTTGCTTCTTCTTTTCGAACGTGACCTTACATTCACATTCAGAACACGTTATAAGTCCTCTATATGGATACGGTAAGCCAGCCCAACGTTTCGGTTTTACTGCATAGCCTTCTCGAACGGCTTTAGCTTGTTCGAATTGCTCTTCAGTAATTACTGTTTCATAGTGATGAGGATATAACTTGCCCTTAATACGCATTACGCCCGAATAGAATGGATTTTTGAGAACATAGTCCTGTATTGTTTGTCTTGATCTACGAAGCGATCTTTCCAGATTCTCTTCTGCTGAAATTCCTAGGAACTTCCTTTCTTCATCAGAAACAACAGCGTCTCCGTAGAAGGTTTCTTGCAATTCCATTTCTGGACTGCGTTTTTCCCAGGGGGTGTTAGGAATGAAGACTTTGATTAATCCACCTTCGTAATAAGTGGCTTTGGCAAAGACTTTATAGGTTATTTCTTTTTCTGTTTTTGGTTTTAATAATCGAAAAGGGGATTCTTTCATATATGATTGGCCCTATTTCTGTCCTGTATATCAAGTAATACAGGACGACCGCCCCGCTGGTGCGGCGCACGGCGCCTAGCACCAACGATGCGGGTTTCAACGTCGAACTTCATTTCTAATTGTTTTCGATTTTTAGTCATAGGATTACCCTCCGATTTTTTGGTACAAAAAAACCGCCCATTGCTGGACGGCAAAATGCACCACTAATAAATTACTTCTTTTTGATATAAAAAAAGCGCCTAGACGGCACTGCTTGTTTTTCTTTTACTGATTTCTGACTTGTTTTGTTCTTTTTGGTTCTTTGTTAAGAACTGGTTCACTGTAGCATGATAATTTTGAAGAGTCAATAGCTAACAGATTGAAGCGTTGCTTATTCTACAAGATTTCTTATCAAAAAGCATAACTTCTACTATACTTCAGACTAATGAGCCGTAGCACACCGAGGAGTCAGCCTCCAACTTTCAAATTTGAATCCGATAAGCGAGATGGTCAGGTTATGTTATTAATCTGCCCTGATTGTAGAAGATTCACTAACCATGAAGTTCTTAAGTCAATAGAGTATGGGTGGGAGAGATACAATTATGAAATCTACGGATATGATGAGTATCTTATAGTTAAATGTAGTGGATGTAACCGCCCATCATATCTAACCATATCAACAGACTCCGAATCCTATGATGAAGATGGACCGGCAGAAATTCGAACGCAATTCCCTAGCACAAATACGGACTATGTGATTGTTCCATTACCTTACAATACTCCGCCTAAAGTGCGCTTAGCATACCAAGAAACTTCAAATGCCCTTTCGAATGGGTTGAAGCATCTTGGCGCTGTAGGGATAAGAATGATTGCAGAACTAATTTGCGAGGCTGAAGGCGCTACTGGGAAAGACTTATTTGAAAAAATCGATGATCTACATGATAAAAGCATAATTTCTAAAATTATGGCTGACAATGTCCAAGCACTTAGATTTTTAGGTAACGAATCAGTTCACGAATTCGAGGTAAACGACTACGAAATCCAAACAGCCTGGCAAGTAGTCAGTTCACTGATAGATTTTGTTTATCGTAGCAAAGATAATAGCGAACGTTTATTGACACCGAAGAGATTGATGAAGCTGGAACAGGCTCGTCTTAAGCAAAAAATTAATAGAGCCAAAAAGAACTGATTGAAGCGCAACATTTTAATCGAATAAGACAATCTGTTGATGGTATTATGACTAAATGATAGAAGCTCTTATGCTTTTCTTTTGGCTCGGTATATATCCGCTAATCTTATTTTTCTTGATATTTTGCATATTATCTTTGAAAAAACCTAAATCATTCAGAGCAAAAGGCCTCACAAGTGAAGACCACAATCGGTTAGATAAAAATTCATACGTAGGCATTATCATTTTAGCTCCAGTATTTTGTTTCTTTACATTATTCGGGCATGTACCGCAAAACATTTATAAATTCGGATATGACCTAATTCACATGGAAAATGATGGGTCTAGTGAGCATGACACATCTGAATGCGACCCACTTTATGGGTGCTGATTATCTGATAATACTGCCACTAGACTCAATACTGACAATATACTGAGTTGAGTTTCCTGATAAGTTGATCTTTCCATTGAATAAGAAAGTCATTATACAAAGCGTATTCTTGGGATATTGCAGTCTGGAGAGATGAAGATCCGCTTGGTATAGTAGCGCGCAGGTTTGCTACTCTCGAATTCATTAAATTTGTCGCTTGTGTCTTTCTGCTATCAAACTCAGCAATAATGGCTTGCTTCTCGATTTCATTGCAAGTTGTTATTGGCACCTGGTTCACGGGCGCAGGGGCCGGATTAGGTTGGACATATGTTACTTTAGTTGGGGCTGGGAAGTTTAAGTTACAGCCAAACTTTGAATTGTCCCGTTGCATAACATCGTACGCTTCAGACTTCCGCCTATTGTAGTCGTCAGCCTCGGGTTGAGACTTTGGGTAGGTCAGGTTTATTCCATTTGCTTTATAGGTATCAATTACCTTAATACAGTTGCTTGATTTGTTTTTTGAACTCGTATCAGGAGTCGCTTTTTGTTCTACAGCCACAGGCTTCTGCTGGACGCTCAATGTTTCTGAGTTAGACTTGCTTGTCAGCGGTACATTGGTGGCGTTGGATGTTGGTTCATTAGAATTTTGCGCAAATACTACCGAGCCTAATAGTCCCAATAAAATACTGCCGACAAAAAAGTAATGCCAGATTCCGTATTTCGGTTGTTTATGCATTTTAACCATTCAAACTTTATTTAACTCTTATTCTTATAAATTTGCAAAGATCTGCTCTACAGCGAAATTGGTTCGAAGTACGTCTACGATGGGCAGCCACGGTTTGAAAAACGCGTTATTATAGAACTATGGAATGTCCATTCTGCAACCAATCAATGAAAAAAGTTCGTTGGGATATTAGTCATAATCCAAACGAAAACGACAAAGAATACGATCGGACCGTGTACCAATGTCCAACAGATGATGTGTGGGTAACGACTGAAATTCCGATAAGCGATTCAAGCAAGCAAGAGGTTTAAATCTGCCTTGCTTTTTACAAAGTCAGGATGAGTCATAGCAGTTCTAATCTCATCCACTATCCCCAGCCATAAAGCTTATGCTTATGAATGACTTATCGTGTAAGTCTATTTTTTAATTCTTCTATGTTCTATCATTCAATAATGAACGAGAATACCAAATATCTCTCGCTACCAGCCCCGCTAGCCGAGGAATTTAAAAGATTTTGGGACGATACGACGCCTTTTACGCTTAAGAACATGATGGATTTGGCGATACATGCCGTAAAGTTTGGCGAACAACATCCAGAAAATAAGATTCAAATTGCCGAATCTCTACATGAGATCGTATTCGAATATTTTCAGTATCCAAACGAGGTAGATGATACTGACTTATATACACACCGTTATAGCCGCCTACTTCCTGACATAGAAAAGTTGACAGAGCAATTTAGCCAGTTTGAGAATGATAAATTCAAACTTGATACCGAGTGGGTTAAACTCAAGTGGCTTATAGAAGATCAATTGAAAATCATTAGCTAACATATTACTCGCTGGAAGTTGCGAAGTACGTCAATGACAGATGCCAGCTTACAGTGTAGGCGCTTTCAAAGGAGCACAGCCATATTTTATAATTCCAATTGCGATTGATTTGAAGTTTTCACGCGCCGTTCACCAAAACCAGAAATTCCGACCCCAACAAGTCGAACTCCTTTGGTCAGCGGAAATAGCGAGTCTAACAGCACAATCGCCGTATCACGAAAATCTTCTATTTCGGTATAGGCTGACTGTTCGGTATGGCTGCGGCTTGACTGTCCAAAATCATCCCACTTGATTTTGATGAAGATCGTTCGCCCGTAGCATTTATTCTTTTCAACCCAGTTCCAAACATCATGTGCAAGCTCGGACAACGTCCGTACCACTTGGTCGCGGTCAATGACGTCTTCGGGAAAAGTGGTTTCAGCGCTCACCGATTTACGCTCCCGAAAAGGCTGTACTAGGCGGTAATCATTACCGCGGGCGACATGATAGTACCACGCCCCGAGTTTCCCAAACTGCTGCTGCAAGTTTTCAAGCGGCCAGGCTTTTAAGTCAGCGCCCTTGTGTATGCCAAGTTTCCGCATCTTCTCGCTCGTTGCCGGCCCAATGCCATGAAACTTCTGTATAGGGAGATCCGCTATGAACGCTTGGCTCATTTCCGGCGTTATAAGATACTGGCCGTTCGGCTTACGCAAATCCGAAGCGGTCTTGGCCAGAAACTTATTATATGAAACGCCTGCCGATGCGGTCAGCCCCGTGCGTTCGTATATCCTATCTCTCACATTTTGAGCCACAGTCCATGCCGAGGGAATATTCTTCTTGTTTTTTGTGACATCCAGATACGCCTCATCAAGTGATAGTGGCTCGATGAGGTCAGTGTATTCAGCGAAGATAGACTGCATTTCTTTGGATACAGCCCGATATATTTCGAAGCGGGGAGCAATGAACACCAAATCAGAACATAGACGCTTCGCCGTACTTGATGCCATCGCCGAGTGCACACCTGATTTTCGTGCCTCATAACTGGCAGTCGCCACAACGCCCCGTTTGCCCTCATAGCCTACGGCAATTGGCCTACCCCTCAGATTTGGATTATCCCGTTGTTCAACCGATGCATAGAATGCATCCATGTCGATATGGATTATCTTGCGTACTTCAGCCATACATATGTACTGTACTATAAGAACTGTTTGCATTCGTATAGCGCATAAACCAGTACGCTAGCATATCGAATCGTCGTATATGGTGATTGGCTTTTACGAATACACAGTGACATCACCCATATAATTCATCCAGCATTGCCTTTAACCTAACTAGACAATGTCGCGAAGTACGTCATCGAAGGGCATTAATGGTTCTAGCCTCGTCACAAATACCCAGTCATAAAGCTTATGCTTATTAAGTCACTCAAGTGGCTCTTTTTATTTGCTATCATTGAGTCATGCCTCTCATTTCTATCATCGGTGTCTCAGGATCGGGTAAATCAACAATTCTACAAGAACTGCAGAAACGAGGGTTTGAAGCGCATGGAGTTGATGAAGAAGGTCTCGCAGACTGGATTGATCGACTAACCGGCGCAGTAGTACCATTTCCGCACGATGATCCGAATCAAAATATCCACGACTGGTATGAAAAGCATAGATGGGTATCGAGCATCGAGCAAACTACTAAGTTGAAGAAACTCGCAAATGCTTCTGGTAAAACGATTTTCTTAGCTGGAATGGCTGAAGAGGAAGATAAAGTAAGACACCTTTGCGATAAGGTAATTTACCTGGCAGTCGATGCTGATACTCTCCGACAACGGATTCTAAACAGAGTTGATAATGATTTCGGCAAAACGCCTGAAGAAATGGAAATCATTATCGGCTGGCTTAGAGATAATGATAACAAATACCGTAACAGTGGTGCTATTGTCGTCGATGCGAGCAGCTCAGTTGAAGAAGTGGTGGAAAATGTCATCAGAATTTCAATTTGAATCTCGTATTTTACTGCCTTTTAGGGTCGGTAATGTAGCTCCTAGAAAGTTGCGAAGTACGTCAACGATGGGCAGCCATAGCGCTTATGCTTATAGTGATGCATCGAAACATATGCTACATTACTTTTATGAAAACGAAACAGTACTCTTCACCTTTGCACCAATATGCTGCCTATTTTCAGTATGGAGCCATGGGGCTACTTACGACCTGGATCTTAGCTCTACTTACCACCCTTCTTTTACCTGGACCATATTATTTTAATTTTTTTGGCGTCGTAGCTGAGAGAACTGCCGATAAATCGTCGGTGTTTATTGGCTGGGAAGCATTTTTCACTGCATTCGTATTCCTGCCACTGATTATGGCTGCTGTCGATTATCTAAACTCAAGAACCGCTATAAATTAACAGTTCATTTTAAAAAGTTCGAAGTTTGTATACTAGCCCCAGCCATAAGGTTCGGTAGTGAGCTCTAGCTCGCTGGCGAACCTTATTGTTAGGAAGGAATTCGAACGACCGTGCCAGTGGCACGGGCCGCCCATGCCCGAAGGGTCGAGCTATGGCTCGAGGTCGAATCCCTCATCCCCAGCCAAATTGACATACCTTTATTCTTGTGCTATGGTCCGTTTATGGTAAATCAGAATCAGTCCAACAGTGAAACAATTGAAGTCAACATGGGGGAATTTGCCTCTGCTTCAGATGGAGAAATACTCCTTACCGACGGCTTGGGCCCATGTATTGGACTTGCAATTCATGATCCAGAGACTTCGAAAGGGTATTTGGCACATTCCTTCGGGCTATCAATGTATGAAATTGAACAGGCCGCCAATCAAGCCACAGCAGAATCAGCTGATCCAAGTAAATTAAATGCATGGTTGTCTGGCGGAGCTATAACTGAACCAACCAAGGAAGACATTGAATCAACAAAAGAACACCGTAAAAATACTGTTGATTATTTGGTAAGAACTGGATTTATGAGAGAACAGATCCAACTCAGCTGGACAGATAGCGATGCCGTTAGTAAGATGGAATTAAGGACAGTGACTGGTGATTGTGACATTGAATCCTTTGAAGAGGCTGATATCTTCAAGGATGATTATAGTGACTTCGACTATTAGATGATAAGGCTAAGCCGACAGTTTGAAAGTTTGAAGTTCGTATACTAGCCCCAACCAAGCATTGACAGGAGAGTGCCCTTCAGAACCGCTGTTTGCGGTTCTTTTGTTATAGTTAAACTATGTATAAATTCAAGCGCGACAAGTATCAAAAGGCACGTGGAGGTAAGTCTCGAGTACTTGATGTGAGCTGTGAAAAATGTGGTGAGCATATTTGCTATTACCAGAAAGATGGACCCGGGCTCTTAAAAAGAATGTATGTTGACCGATTTATTGATACTAAGCCAACCGGAAATACGCTCAAATGTTCTACCTGTGAACTGACTTTAGGCATATTGATCATATACGAGAAGGAATCACGCAATGCGTATCGACTCTATGTTGGAGCTGTTCATAAACGAGCAGTGAGTTCTAAACTCATCCACTAGCCCCAGCCAAGACTTGAATTTCGCGCTATTATAGAACTATGGAATGTCCAACTTGCAGTCAACAAATGAAAAAGGTTAGCTGGAATATCAGCAATAATCCCGATAACGGCAAGAAGTATGACCGTACTATCTACCAATGCGAAACAGATGATATTTGGATAACGACTGAGATTCCGCAAGTAGAATCAATCCAGCAAAATAGCTAAGTTGGCTTTGCTTTTTGAAAAGTCAGGATGAGTTAGTGCAGACCGAAACTGATCCACTATCCCCAGCCATAAAGCTTATAGGGAGTTATAATTGAAACTATGACAGGTACAAAGAAGCTGCTTCGACCCGACAAAAGCACATCATGGTTAACTGACTTACTTTTTATGATAGTACCCGTTTTATTGCTTGCTCCTGGTATATATTACAGTTCTATAGCTCCCCCTCCAGACTATAAATATGGTGGCCCGGGATTTGTTGATGGTTCTCTTGGATGGATTGGTGATGTAGCCGGTTATATAATGCTCCTCTTCTTAGTCAGTCTTTTCACTATTGCTCTCTTCCGATTAGTTTATAGATTTCAACATCGAAAAGAGCCTTAGAATCAATCATTAGTCGTAACCCGGAAGTTCGAAGTACGTCAATGATGGGCAGGCATAGAGCTTATGCTTATTTGAAAGAAGTCGATTGTATGATACGTTGTCTTTATGAAAACTAAAAAATACAATTCTCTCTTTCAGCAATATGGGATCTACTTTCAGTACGGAGCAACTGCGCTTCTAACCACATGGATCCTTGCACTGCTTACCACCGTGCTTTTACCCGGCCCCTACTATTTTAATTTTTTTGGTGTTATAGCGGAGCGAATAATGGATAAATCGACGGTATTGATTGGTTGGGAAGCTTTTTTCACTGCATTCGTATTCCTGCCTATTGTTATGGCGGCCGTAGATTACTTAAATAATTGAAAGTTTAAAAACTAATCATATTCGGAACTGCAAAAGTTCAAAGTTCGTCAATGATAGGCAGCCACCGGGCTTATGTCCTTGAAGTCACGTAAGTGGCTCTTTTGTTATAATTAGGCCATGAGCAGCATTGATAGGCAAAACCTTGAATTAGCAATCCAGAAGTCTTGGTGCAAAGAAACAAGCGCCAATTCTGGATGGAGTGAAGAAAATCCATCTCTAGGACAATGCGCTGTTACAGCATGTGTAGTTCAAGATTATTTAGGTGGCGATATCTTGAACAGTGTTGTCACCCTTCCTGACGGGAAAACAGACTCTCATTACTTCAATACCATTGATGGGCAGATCGAAGATTTAACTAGACAACAATTCCCTGCAGGTTCTCAATTTACTGAAGGTCAACCAAAAACCAAAGGATTAGCTACAACTCGCGACTACTGCTTATCATATGAAGAGACACGAAAGCGCTATGAAGTGCTAAAAGAAAAAGTGAGTGATTATTTAGCGCAAGCATCGTAGTCATCGTCCGAGCATTCAACACGAAGAGTTCGAAGTAGGTCAACGATGATCCTGCATATTGCGTATGATTAAAGACCTCCGACTTGAGGTCTTTTGTTTGTTATAGTTAGA
>DATHYB010000041.1:0-5177 GCA_035459365.1 Candidatus Limnocylindrales bacterium | reverse complement strand
ATGGCGCCGACTGTGAGAATGGTGCTGCAGCCGCGGTTCATTAACAATGAGCAGCTGAGCATCTCCGTCGTCTATGACTATATTGCGGGAAATAATCTTAAGGCAACGCAATATGTTCTGACTGCTCCGGGTGCGTCATATACCGGTATGTCCTTTCTCGGACTGGGCGATTCATTTGCTGCCGGGCAAGGAGCTTTTAATTATCAAGCAGGCACCGACACGTCCGTAAATACCTGTCATCTTTCCAGTTTGTCATATCCCTTTATCCTAAGCGGTAGCTTGTTTGCGGGTGGTAGGTCGGTTGCCTGTTCGGGGGCGGTGACGGACGATATTATAAACAAGTCCAGAGATTACAGAGGACAATCTAAAGATCAAACGGCCCTTCGTGATCGTGGCACAATTTCGATACAAGAATATTTAGGCTCTTTCACTCCCGGCTACCTCGCCCAATCAGACTTCATCGACGTCTACCGACCGGAAGTCATCACCATGTCCATCGGCGGCAATGACATCGGTTTTGGAAATATCCTCAAAAGCTGCGTGTCCCCGGCGGCCGAAGCATCAAGCTGCTATCCGGCATACGAAGACCAACTTGAGTTATATAAAACAATTCAATCCAAGTTTGACCGTCTCGTGCAAACTTACAAACTGGTGTACAAGCCTGGCAAGCGTGTCTACGTCGTCGGCTACCCGCAGATTGCCGTACCAGATGGCAACTGCGCGCTCAATGTCCACCTCGACAGCCGCGAGATCGCTTTGTCCATAAGTCTGATTGATTATCTGAACTCGACAATAGCTGCTGCGGCAAAGCGGGTGGGTGTGGAGTATGTCGACATCAGTCAATCACTTGCCGGACATCGGATGTGCGAAATTCAGAGCCGAGAGGTTGCCGTGAATGGCTTCACGGTCGGCAATGATGACGGGCTCAAAGGTATTAAGTTTGTGGGTTCAGAAAGTTATCATCCAAATGCTCTCGGCCATGCGATGATGGAGCGTACCATTAGGTCGGCTACCCATAACTTGTCTCGGCCTATGCCTTCACCTGATACTACTGCCCGTCCCCCGGCTCTGCCGAATCTTGTCCCGAGCAGTCTCTTGCCGCAAACTGGCAGAACGGTGCGAACCACCGTCTCAAGTGAAAACCTGACGCAGGACGTGCTAGTTCGCGGCCAAACCTTTGCAGTAAAGACGGGTACAAACCTTGCGCTCCTCAAGCCGCTCACGAGCTATACAGCTGAACTTCATTCTGAGCCAACTCAGCTCGGTGTAATCCAGTCCACTGCAAACGGTGAGCTGGATGGCCTGTTGTCTCTGCCGGCAACTATCTCGCCTGGCTTTCATGTTCTGCATATCTATGGCTTGAATATGGCGAACCAGCCGGTGGATATATATCAGACCGTTTATGTGGCTGCGTCCGAAACCGACTATAACGGAGATGGAATTCTAAATGGCTCCGACTGGTGTGAATTTGTGCCGGCCGCCAACCAGGATGCTGACCAAGACGGCAACGATGACGCCTGTGATCCCGCCATTACAAACGCTCCAGAGATTACAGCTCGCTCCTTCACGGCAACTCTCGGGGGTAACACTATTCGTATTGGTGTGCCGCAATAGTAGTGCTTCGTGAGATTTTTCATACCTCGCTACTGCTTAATCCTTTATGCTAATGATTGTAAAGGAGAAGCACATGTATACACATGTAGAACCACGAGTATCACGCCGCGGCTTTCGCCCACAGCAGATAGCAACTGAACTGACAGCTGCTACGCCCTGCATTCACGCCGACCTGACCCGTGAAGACACAGGTCGCTAGACCCTTCCCCATCTCGCCGCACGATAGGCCCTCCATGCCGCTGGAGGGCTTTTTGTATGGAAACTATACAAATTATGCTCATGCTAAATACTTCACTTACAGCACCTTGCTCATGCTTCAGAATAATATATAACAACTTATTGAGGAAAACATCATGTCATTCGCATTTTTCAAAGACCACGCCACTAACGCCGATGCCGTCCGGCGTCAAAACTTTCTGGCCCGCATGGAACGCAAACTTGAGTTCAAAGCTTCACTCCAAGATTTAGATACTCCTTTTGTACGCTAGACTTCAACTACGTCTCCCCTAACTCCCTGCTCTGCAGGGAGTTTTTCATATTGCTGCAGTTTTGGGCGGCAGCGCGTCGTTAGATTCGAACTAAAAAACGTTTGGAGATCATGCACAAGGACTGTCCGGGTACTCCGATAGTCCTCTATTTGCATGTATCAAAGTTCTCCTCTAATCCCCGCAGAGTTATCCACCTGTGTTATCGCATCTATTAATCAGAATTTATGTCACACATGGTATACAGCTAAAACGGAAAGTACATGCAAAACGGAAGGTTTCCTTTATGTGACGAACCGCACATTCCTTATGCTAAAAAATTCACTTCTTCAACCTGGCTTATGCTTCAGAATGATAATCAGTAACAGATAAAGAGTAGAGGGAGGCAGCAATGTCTAGAGGATTCTTCGACAACAACAAAGACATAGATTCAGAAGCAGAAGTTGCACGCCGCCGTACTTTTATCGCCCGCATGGAGCGTAAACTGGAGTTCAAGAAGTCCATCTCGAATGCCCACTACTAGGAAGACCGATACCTGCTCCGCTAGTCATTAGTGAAAATCAAAAAAGCCCCTCACTTCGAGGGGCTTTTTATGCCTGCGGGCAACTGCTTAGCGACGGGTTAGAGTCAGTGCCTTTGCAATGGCGTAGCCAATCAAGGCGTAGATAGCCATAGCTACCAGGGTAAAGGTCTCAAAGCGTGACACACCGGCTGTAAAGTCGTAGCGGAACAGTCCGAAGAATGGCGCTACGAATGGGGTTGTTACGGTGTAGATGAAATTGGCGAAACCATTGGCTGGGTTTGCGCCGAGGAGGGCAAACAGGAACCGCAGGGCTAAAAGTGACAACAAAACACCAGTGATAAACCATACGACCCGGGCTGCGACATCTTTGCGATGGTCGTCCGCGGCGACTGGATCGTTGATTCGCTGTGTGGTTTCGACGGCGTTACCGTTTGCAACTGTTGTTTCTTGAATTTCTCGTTGTACGAGTGCCATAGGAATCTCCTTTGTAGTAGTGGTTACTCCCTCTCCCCCGCCCTGTTATCTACAGGCGAGCACGGCGACGGCCGACTAAGAAATCGTAGGCCAGAACGGCGAGCGCAATAACGAGCAGCAAGTGCACAAGACCACCGACATTTGCGATGAGTCCCAAGAGCCACAGTACTGCCAGGATCAGTGCGAGTGTCATCAGCATGGTGAATACCTCCTTACATAACAGTTATAGTATTTAACTATCTTTAAGATAACCGAGCAGTAAGAAATGTTACAGAAGTATACTTCGCCATGTTTCTCATTTACTTCAAACGAGACGAGACGTCCACGAATGACTTTTCAAGCACGCGATTCCAGAGCTCATAGCCTTCCTTCGTCGGATGAAAGCGGTCCTGCGCAAAGAGGTCAGGATTAGCAAGGAAGGCAGGGCCGGTTTCTTCGGCAATCCGGGCAAAATGTATGTAGTCCGGTTGATCGAGATCACTGATAATCTCATTGATCTGAGCCGTACGGTGGCGAGCCAATGACTTGAGGGGTTCTGGAAAGCGTGGAATCGATCCCATCTGCGGCGCGCCTGTGAGGACGATTTGTACCTCGGGGTTTACTCGCCTCAGTTCTTCGAGTATAGCCTCAAGATCCCTTCTTATTGAGCCGAGCGAGGTAAAGTGCGTGACGTCATTGGCAGTGACAGCCAAGAGTACGACGTCTGGTCGCACCGTCACAGCCTTGGGCAGTTGCTCTGTCCGTACGTCCCCTGCCCGTGCGCCAGAAATTCCGAAATTATGAAGTGTTACTGTGTGGTTGCGAGCCAAGACGCGAGCTGTCGACCGCGCAATACCCTGATCGTAGTCTCCGCCCTGACTGACAGTGGTGCTGTCCCCCATCACCACATAGGTAAGTGGCTGGCCTGTGCCGTACGCTTCCGGCCTGCGGGGTATATCTGGTACGGCTACCGGGATCCCGCCCCGCTTGATCATAACCAGTTCAACCACTATGACACAGACGATGAGGAGCACGAAGGACAGCAGAAGAAAGCCAAGTTTATGGAATGAAAATGGTCGCATATGCTTATCCTAACAAACAATTTCCTGATCACGCAGTATAATGCTCGTATGCCGGCATTTACAGATATAGCAATCATATACAATCCCAATAGTACAGGGCGAGCCGAAGACCGGGCGCGTCAGCTGCAGCAAGAGCTGAAGACTGCTTTGCTGCGCATTCCGGTAAGTTTGCTCCCTACAGAACGAGCCGGTCATGCAGTCGAGCTTGCGTATGATTTTGCTCAAAAACATAAAAGACCATTGATAATCTCCGCCAGCGGTGACGGTGGGTATCATGAGGTTATCAATGGTGCTCTCAGGGCACAGGCCAAAGGAGCGCGGCCAATTTGTGCCGTGCTGCCATCGGGTAATGCCAATGACCATGCACGGACGATGCATGACCGCTCGCTCGCAGAGCTCATCGTTGCCGAAAAAGTGACCAGCCTTGAGATCTTGTCTATCCGCATAACTGCCGCTGATGGAACGGAGGCGAGCCGCTACGCGCATTCATATATAGGACTGGGCCTCACCCCTACTGTTGCCGTCGAACTCAACAAACACACGCTCAATTCGCTCAAGGAAGCGTGGATCGTCACGAAAACCTTTTGGGGGCTTCGTCCGGTTCGCATCAAGGACGAGCGTGGCGTCCACAAACTTGATAGTCTTATCTGTAGTATCATACCGGAAATGGCCAAAGTCCTTACTATTACCGACCAGGCTCATCCTCGAGATGGATTGTTCGAGATTACAGCATTTGAGCACAACCGTAAACTCAAATTGCTGCTGCGCCTTATTCGTGGTGTAGTCAAAAATCTCGGTGCTGAGAGGCGGGCGTCAGAATATAGCTTCACGGTCTTGGAGTCAGTGCCCATTCAGCTCGACGGCGAGGTTATGGAGCTTGAGGGCAACACCACAGTAACCATTGCGGCTCAGCAAGGTCTCCTTCAAACAATTGCCTCTGTGTAAAATTTCATCACCTGCCATATGTTGATCGGCTACTATACCGAGTATGAAACACAACCAAGACGGCAAAGTAATGTT
>DATHYB010000040.1:0-3645 GCA_035459365.1 Candidatus Limnocylindrales bacterium | reverse complement strand
CTGATTTCATGTATGATTTGTGAGTGAAATTAATAGAGCTCGTAGAAAGTGCATTTGCCACCACATATTGGCGAGAAGATGCAATTGCCCGGCACTTTTCATCGTACATACCAGCCAACAGTACTGTTTTAGACGTGGGAGCTGGAAGCGGAAAATTAGCACAGTTTCTGAGTAGTAACAAAGCTCTGCAAATTCAGATGGTCGATGTAGTCGATCATAACAGTACATCATTGCCGCTGACACTATATGATGGCATTCAGTTGCCTTTTGAAGATAATAGTTTTGATATTTGTCTCCTCGTTTTTGTCCTGCATCATGCTGCAGAACCCAAGCAACTGCTTGATGAGGTTACCCGAGTATCTAAACGCCGGCTAATCGTCGTAGAAGATACGCCGTCAAACAGGTTCGAACGTTTTGCCTGGAAACGGTGGGATTATTTTTTGAACCATGGACATCACGATGATATTGCCGTTGCCCACGAAGCCGTAGCTCCTGAGGAATGGCGTAAAATTTTTGCAGACACGGGGCTGGCAGTAATAGCCGAACAGCAGTTTAGGACTAAGCTACCGGTGCTCGGCATGTACCAGCATACTGCGTTTATACTCGATAAAAGTATAGTCGTTTAATCATTAGATTGATCATTATGGAATTCAGTCTTAGCTACATTCCATAAACTAGGATCGTTCAATTTTTGCTTGCGGTAATACCAGTATTCGCTGCCCCATAGGTATATTTCGCGCATGCCGGTAGCTTTGCCGTATTCAATGCGATTCTCAAATATCTGTGCATTGAATGATTTATTCTGCTCGGCTAGCGGTGTTTCCTGTATGCTCTGGTAATTGGGGGGCCAGGCTTCGGCCTGAAGTTCGTGGATGATCATGTCGCGGCCTGTCATAAGTTTCTGCCATCCGGCCAGCGAGCCATAGTACCAGGCTGGGAATGGATATTCCAGGTAGCGTTTGGTCAGTTTGGCATCCCAGACACGCTTGTATATTGATACGCCGAATTCATCTGGCGTTGGTTCGCCGACAGGCCAGCCCTGCGCATTATTGCTACGGGCGATAATGACCTTGTGGTGGGGGTCGAGCTTTTTAACAAGATTATATTCGCTGACCAGCCGATCACGGTTATGGTTGGTGCAGATGCCGAAACCCATTAAGAAGAATTCGTTTTCGACCTGATAGCTGTCAAGGGCCGGTGAATCCTTATAACGGTTGACGGTGGCGGCCATGAAAGCTTCAAGCTTGGGCTGCCACTGCGATTCCTGCATATCCTTGGCCCAGTCAGGCATGTGGCATTCCGGCCAGCGGGGTTGGCGCAGGCCGAGGCTCAGCGTGACCTTGGAGCCGGAGGCTTCAGCCTTTTCGAACTGCCAGTCAAGCAGGCTGAAATCATAGGTGCCTTCTGAAGGTTCGAGCTGATTCCAGTAGCTGACCAATCTGAACTGGCGTACACCGAGGTCTCCGATCAGCGCGTCCATGGTGTCTTTGGCGTCTAGGCCGAAGCTTTCGGCGTAGGCTGGGATAAACGATGTACCGGTGATAAGCGGCTTCGATGCCTGCGAAGCTGCATACCAGCGGAAGAAGCCGTACATGCCGGCGACGAACACGAGCAGGCTGACACATATAGCTACCAGCAACTTGTGCCACCAGCTCCGCTGATAATAGCCGCGGAATGCCTTAATTAAGCTTTTAGTCAGTTTTGTGCTATATAATCGTAAGCGTCGGGTGTAAGTCATTTAGGATAATTTGTTAGTTTTTATGATTGATAAAAGTCGCGTCAGCATTGTGATACCAGTATATAACGAAGCTGCTAACTTGCCTGCCTGTCTGGATGCAATAGCCGCGCAAACTGACCGTCCCTACGAAGTACTGGTCATTGATAATAACTCCAGCGATGATTCGGCTGAGATCGCCGCCTCGTATGACTTCGTGGCAGTCATCACCGAGCGCCGACAAGGTGTAGTACATGCTCGTAACGCCGGTTTTGACTTGGCCAGCGGCGACATCATTGGCCGCATTGACGCGGATACGGTTCTGAGTGTGGACTGGGTTGCCGCCGTACGTCAGGTCTTTGAGGACCAGAGTATCGGCGCGGCAACCGGCCGGGTCGAATATCACGACCTGCCTATAGCCCCGCTGTTCAATGGTATCGATCTGCGTATCCGACGTTATCTGGCTCTGTCCCTCGGTAATAATGTGGCTATGCAGGGAGCGAACATGGCGATCCGGCGTTCAGTGTGGAAGGCTGTCAGGAAGCACGTATGTAACAAATCAGGTATGCATGAGGATTTTGACTTGTCTGTCCATGCGGCTGAGTCAGGTAATACCGTCCGATTCGATGAGTCGATGCTGGCAACGGTAGGCTGCCGCCAGATTGAATCTGATTTCGTAGATTACGTGCGATATATACTGCTGAGTCCGCGTACCTATGCCCTGCATGGTTTATCCGGTAAGCGTTATATGTATCCAGTCGTCTGCCTGGCACTTATAGGGTATCTGCCGCTGCGCTTCCTGCACCGTGGTTATGATCCGGAGCTCAAAACTTTCATATGGAAAAATTCATTCGGCATAGCCGGCGAACAACGGGTCAATCCGGCTACGTATGTAGATTGATTATTGCGGATTAGAGGTATAACCGCCCCTGTCTGTTTGTGTAGGATTGCAATTGCCCCATAGGCCTCTGTGCGCTGCCCTAGCCTGCTCCTGAGCTTCATTGAACTCTTTGGATTTATCAAACGGGAAATAGGGGTAGTAGAAGCCGTAGCCTTCACTGATTAATCGTTTGTTGAAGAGCGTGCCGTCCGGCAGGTAGACGTAGCGCAGTAATCGGTCATAACGATCGCGGTTGGTGCTCTGAGAATCGGCTTCGAGCCGGACCTGGGAACCGGCGGCGGTGATGGCGTTTTTGGTGAAAGCTGAGGCGGCTGGTCCGTAGCACTGCACGGGCTTGCGCGGATCATGCGTTTCTGGCGTGTCGACGCCGATCATGCGGATAGTTTCGGGGTTACCATTCATATCGACGGTGATCGTGTCGCCGTCTGAGAAGCGCTGGACGTGGTAGAGGCCCGGAGAGTTTTGCTCAGCTTGCTCAGCGGCCCGGGCGAACCAACCCTGTTCCTGACCGAGCCATATAAACAGGCCGAGAACGGCGGTGATGAGCGACAGTGTCCCCTTCAACTTGCGCTCACTAAACCTGCTCATATTTTATTCCTAGCTTCTCTGCAACGTATGCGGGTGTAATTTTGGTGCCGTCAAGTATAATTGGCTGCTCCGACTGCTCAGGGGGCTGTAATTTATTGGTAATGCGCTCAAACGCCTCGGCGGCCATGCTGCCGAGCACACGGGTTGGCTGCTGTTCGATATTTTCGGAAGCACGCTTATAGGCAAGCTGTGGGTCTGCCTGTACCCAGATGAGCGTACAATCGGCACCGTGACGGGCGGCCATATCGCGCATCAGCTGCCGGTCCTGGTAGAAATTGAAGTTAGTATCAAATATAACGCTCTTGCCTTGGGCAAGTAGATGGGCTGCTTTTTGGTTGAGGTATGTGTACAGGCGTTTGCTCTCTGCTGGACTGTGAGTTGGACTATCGAACATGCGCTTGCGTTCCAGGTCAGTCCAGAGATGTTCTGCGCCAGTAATCTG
>DATHYB010000039.1:0-9085 GCA_035459365.1 Candidatus Limnocylindrales bacterium | reverse complement strand
CCTGTCGGTAGCCGCGAACCTCCCCTTGCTGGAGGACACTGAAGAGCCATTGTTATCTGCACTGCGGGCGGCAATGAAAGTACCGCCACCGATTATCAATACGAGAACAATGGCTGCAATCAGAATCTTTGTCTTCTTCATAGTTTAACGGTATATCAAGGTTAGGTCGTCGTAAACAATTATTTCGTACTACGTCAGTTCTGTATAGCTACCTATAGCTTGTTAACTGCAGCGCTCACCTGATTTGCAAATGCATCTCTGGACTGGTTGAACCTATCGTTGAACTGGTTGCGGGCTTCATCGGCGCCTCTGCCGTTACCCTGTGCCGCAGATAGTTCAGCCTTTGCAGCGCTCAGACTGTCGTCAAAGCTCTGTACTGCAGACTGTATAGCCTCGGAGTGTTCTTTAAGCTTAATGGAGTTCATAGCACCTGTCTCGAGCGTCTTCATCTCGGGCATTTCAGGAGCCTGGGCTATATCACCAGTACCTGTTATGGCCGCTGTAAAACGGTCGCGGCTCATATTAAGTTGATTGCTAAACTGGTCCTTCGCATGGTTAGTTGCTTTAATCAGCTGGTTCCGAGCGTTATCGTCGGGGGTGCTTGATGTAAATTGTTTTTGAGCATTGTTTATAGATTCTACGAATGCGTTTTTGGCTACCACCGCGTCGTGCTGGAACAAGGCAAGGGCTGCCTCGGAACGGTTGCTTGCATTAGCCTGACCGTTATCAGCTGCCGGAGTTTCGGCTGCTGGTGTTTCGGCTGCTGGTGGTGTAGCCGGTGTGGATGTTACCGGTGAAGGTGCGTTAGCGTGAGGGATACTTTCAAATCCGCTGTAAGGCAACGCAAGGTACGGGAAACTTCCACGGAAGGCTTTGTCATTGCCCGGAACGCCATCACCAAGCTGAGTTGCTAATGGATCGGGGGTAAATTCTGGGTGGAACAGCGGGTATGCCGCACCGGCAACCGCCTGGATGGATATATCTACTACATCATCGGCTAAGCGGCGGCCATTTGGATAACCTGCATTATCTCCGGCTAATACACCCAACCGGTTAGGATTGGCACTAGGCGCTACGCCAACATTCAGTCTTAGTTGCTCAGATGGAACTACATTTTTTGGTTGCGTTAACCCGGGTAGGCCAGTAAGGAAGATAGCAATGAGATCATCACGGGCTTCGGGAGTGCCGAAGGCGCCTTGTGGCGGTACGTCAACATTGTAGATGCTCCTCAGTAGCCTTCCGAGTTCCGGATCAGCGACGTAGTTAGCAAACTGCTCGTCGTCTTTAGGCTCGGATGAATTCCAAAGATCTTTGGCACCAAGTGGTATTACGACTTCATTGACCAGTGGCGAACCAAGACGCGATACCTGGACGAAGTCACCTGAAGCGGACTGCGTGCCGTTACCATTCAGCACGGAGGTAGATTGGCGAGAGGAGGTAGTCCATGCACCTATAACAGCATTGGCTGCCTTAGCATTGGCTGGAACGCCACCATCATGGGTAAGCTGGCTAATAGGTACCTGCAGAGCGAGAGACTGGACGTTGTATCCCTTCAGGCCGTCTACGCCGCCACCCTCATTGCCTGGCAATTCACGGATAGTAAGCAGGTCAAACAAACCGCCTAAATCAGCATAAAATGGATCTTCACTTTGACCCGCGAAAGTTGTCACACCATCAACTTTTTTGATGGCTTCCTGTTGAAGCTCTGCAAAGTTGGGTGTCGATTTCGGACCTACGTTAGATGGAGTTGTAGGCAGGTTCTCACCTAGTACCGTCGACTGACCATTTTGTACTTTCGTTAGGCTATACGTTTGACTGATGTTCCAATCAGGATCATCGAGCGATGTAATAGGTCCTGTGTTATATAAGAATGTGTTAGGGTTCTTGATCGTTGTTTTGAACCTGTACTGGAATGTAACGTCCTCTATTGAATCACCGTTGTTGTCAACTTTGATTTCATATAGTACGTCATCTCCGAACTGATAAAAGTTAGGACCGCCCGCCGGCTCTTGAAATGGTAAATAATTTGCTATCAATGTTACCGTGTCGGGCTTATCGGGACTTACAAATGCGTACAGATCAGTCGCATCAGCTTTTGGGTCACCAGCAATCATCGGCGCTTCACGGTGGCTCGATGCGAAGACCGGTGTTATGCCTACCCCGCCGAGCGTTACGGCCATTACGCCGGTAACCGCCAATAGCGACAGCCTTTTAAGACTTAGTTTCATATATACCCTCCGTTATTCCTATTCTCACGAAACCTTTATACATAGCTTAGTATCGGACTATGATTTAGATATACTGTAAGAATTTTCGCATAAGCGATAATACTTTACTTCGTAAAGAGTTAGCAGGCTTATAGCATACGAAATTTTACTACAAACGCTTTATAGGTATACGCAAACTTGCGCAACTTTAAGAATTGTCATAACATTTGAATATGCGTTCAACCAATCAACAAATAAAACAGGAATTAGCCGACAATAAAGCACTAGAGCTCTGCGCCCGGCAGTGCGGGGTTATCGGTGATGTCACCAAACTGAAGATATGTTACCTGCTCCGGTATCATCCGGAGCTCAATGTCACGACTATTGCCGAGCTGGTCGGTACGTCAGTATCCAACGCATCGCATAGCCTCAGTAAACTGCGGGCCGTTAACCTGGTGAAAACCAGGAAAGAGGCTCGAACGGTCTACTACTCGCTCGAGGAGAATGCCTTTGACAATGTCATGACAATGATTGGAGGCCGACATGCGAGAGAATAAAGCTCTGGTAGGTATGGCCGCCCTTATGGTCTGTTGCTTCGGTCATCTTATCTTAGTGTTACTGGCAACAGGCGCCGCCGCATCCCTACTGACGAAGGAAACGATTGGAATTATTATATTCGGTTTACTGCTTGTTGCTCTTACTGGTTATTTACTGTTTAAGCGGGTTCGGCGGCTGTAGCACTGCCAATCTATTAGCATTTTAGTGGAAAAGTTGATTAAAGGAGGTGAAATGAGTAAAAAGAACGTCGTAATCGTTGGCATAATTGCATTTGCGCTTATAGGCTTCGGCTTTATTCTTGGCGGCAAGGATTCTACGGATAACTCTACTTCAATTCAGCAGAGGACAAGCACCGCTGCTCCTGCAGAGAAGGGAGCTACAAAAACCGGCGTACAGAAAGGTCAGTTGGCCCCTGACTTTGCGCTCACTACTATTGAAGGTAAGACAGTTAGTCTTTCGCAGTTCCGAGGCGATCCAGTCATTGTAAGCTTCGTTCAAACCGTCGGTTGTGCGCCTTGTGCTATTGAAGCCCAGAATATCCGAAAGGCACAGGACAGTGCTACCTTGAAAGTCATACAGGTTGGCATTGCTCCTGAACGACCAGAAGACCTACTCTATTTTAGGCAGGCAGTCGGAAGGCCTGAATGGCTCATGGGCTTAGATAGAAATCTTGGCATTGCTAAGCAATACAACGTGAGGAATATCGATGCCACCGTCATGGTGGATAAAGAAGGCAAAATTATTTATCGAGACGAAGGCCAGCCTGCGGAGACCGATGCTATATTAGCTGCACTGGGTGAGGCTAGCTAGATAATGGTCATACTCCAAGCCTGGAAGCACAGACTCTCCGCCGCCGTCGGCCTGCTTGTGTTGGCGGTCATTCTCTTATGGCCGGCCATTCCCCTGCAAAGTCTGGAAGTCTGGTATCTGACCCTTACAACTAAATGGCCGACAAATATCCTGTATCCAATATTTGCCATTGTGCTGGCGACGCAAGCGGCCCTGTTTATCTATGACAAGAAAGTAGCCAAGTGCTGCCGGACTTCGCAGACAAAAACGAGCGCCGCCTCCTCTGCCTTCGGCGTGCTGCTTGGTGCATGCCCAGCCTGCATACCGGTAATCGGCTTCTTCCTGCCGCTTTCAGCTACGATATTTATCGGCTACTACAGCTGGATAATTCTTATAATTGCTATAGCGCTCGTAACTTACTCTATAAAACGGGCGGGTGGTTTTCAGACAGTGCTTAACCCCGGAAAGGTATAGCCATGGAACATTACGATCTTGCAATAGTCGGTGGAGGAGCCGGAGCATTCGCGGCAGCAATCCGAGCAAGTGAGTTAGGAGCAAAGGCGGTGCTTATCAATGAAGGATTGCCGCTCGGCGGCACCTGCGTAAACGTCGGCTGCGTACCCTCAAAAACACTGCTACATGCCGCCGAAGTCGTACATGGCGTGGGCGAACATAACATCCCGGGCATCCAGCTGTCGGTTGATAGTATAGATTTTGGGGCGGTCGTCGAGGACGAACTCACCCTGGTTAAACACTTGCAGCATGAAAAATACAGCAAGGTCCTACAAGGCCTCGACCACGTTACTCTAATGGAGGGTTGGGCATCTTTCGCAGGATCTAACGAGCTTGAGGTTAATGGCCAGCGACTGACAGCAGACAAATTCATCATCGCCACTGGATCAAAAGCATCGGTGCCGCTCATTGAAGGCATCGAAGAAGTCGGCTACATGACTCACATTGAAGCCTTAAAACGCAAGACCGTACCGAAAGAGCTGTTGATCATCGGTGCTGGGTACGTCGGACTTGAGATGGCCCAACTGTATTCACGGTTCGGCAGCAAGGTTACCATTCTGCAGCGTGGCGACCATGTCATGCCAAGTGCGGAACGAGAACTTACCGATCGGTTAGTGGAAATATTTAAGGGTGAAGGCATAGAAGTCAAAACCGGCGTCCAGATAACAAAAGCATCCCGGAACGGCGACAAAAAAGAGTTGGCTTATACTCAAAACGGCGAGGAACAAACCATCAGCGGCGAAGAGATACTTATCGCCGCCGGCAGGACAGCCAATACCGCACGACTCAACCTTGGAGCCGTAGACGTAAAAACTACTGATAAAGCGGCAGTCGAAACCTCTTCGAGCCTGCGAACGTCTAATCCTAATATCTTCGCTGTCGGTGACGTAACCAATCTCCCGCTCCGCCTGGAAACAACCGCCGCGCGTGAGGGCACGCTTGCCGTAGATAATGCCTTGAAAGAGACTGATCGGAGTCTAGATTATAGCCTCGCACCGTATACCATTTTTACTGATCCGCAGCTTGCCAGTGTAGGCTATACAGAAGATCGGCAAATGGAAGAGCTCAATGCTTGTGCCTGCCGAACAGTATCATTCGAGCTCGTCCCTAAGGGGCAGATTATCAAGCGCACCGAAGGGCTCATCAAGATGGCAATCCATCCGCAGACACGGGTTATCATGGGCGTGCACATACTAGCGCCGAATGCTGGTGACCTGATCGCCCAAGCAATGGTGCTCATACAAAATAAAAACACCATAGATGATGTCATGAATTCAATGCCAGTCTTCCCTACGCTGTCAGAGGCTATAAAGCTTGCGGCCATGTCATTCACAAAAGACGTTTCGAAGCTCAGTTGCTGCATTTAGCTATATAATGATATGAACATGGCAACGATACAACTCACATTAGAAGCAAACTTCTTTGAGGGCATGACGGATAGCCTACATCAACATAAGAGGGTACTACATGACTAAGGGGTTCAGGGCAAGACAAAAAACGTCGAAAGTAGTTCTGGCTATAGGAGCACTTTTTTTACTCAGCGTACTTGGCGCAGCATCATTAAATACTCCACTAGTTGAAGCCAATAGTTCACTGCAGCTTCAGCAGTTACAGAAGGAAATCAACCAGGTACAGAATGATAGCAACCATAAGCACGAAGCTCAAGGAGTGCTGGATATTGAGGCTTCTTCTTTAGCCGATGCCATTGCGAAGCTTCAAACACAAATTGATGCTTCGCAAGCTCGGATCAACCAATTACAAGGAGACGCGGACAGCCTGAACCGGCAGATAACAGAGATAGAGGCCGAGCTAAATAAACAGAAGGAGATACTGGGCGAGATCATCAAGATCATGTACATCGAAGGCGATATATCCACGGTAGAAATGCTGGCGACCAGCAAAAGCTTTAGCGACTTCGTTGACAGAGAGCAGTACCGCATGAGCGTCCAGGAAAGGGTCAAGGCTGCGCTCATCAAGATTACGCAGCTTAAACACGAACTCGACACAAAGCGTAAAACCGTCCAGGCAACGCTTGGCGAACAACAGGGCTTACAAAACCAATTAGCATCCCAACGGACGGAGAAGGATCGGATTCTGGCGCTTAATCAAGACCAACGGAACCAGCTGGAAGGCCAGATTCGTGCCAATAGCGGCAAAATTGCCGAACTCAAGAAAAAACAAGCCGAAATGGAAGCCGCGCTCGGGCGCTCACTGAATAGCGGCAGCTACCGCGTGGCTCCTGTCGGGTATGTTTCTGCCGGTGACGCGGTAGGCGCGATAGGTAATTCCGGGTTTTCTTCCGGCCCGCACTTGCACCTCGAGGTCCGGAGGGGCGGCATCATTAATCCGGGGCCATATATTAAAGCCGCACCAGTTAACATGCCTCCAGCATGGATCAGTCAGGCGTACGGTGCTGCGAATTCATGGTACGCCAGCGGCTACCATTCGGGCATAGACTACGCCGCATCCACCGGGTCTCCCATATTTGCGATTGACGGCGGCCAGATGTACCGCGGCTGTTCGAATCAGCTACTAGGAACACGCACTAACGGCTATGGATACATTGCAATTGTTGAGCACAGTAACGGTACGAGAAGCATTTATGCTCATATGAGCGGCGGACCGGCGGCCTGTAGTTACAATACCTTTTAGTAGTAGTTTCTTATATTCTAGCTTCTCCGGCCATACGAGTCGCTCGAATACGCCCTACTATCTTGTGAATTGACCAGAGAACCAAGGCTATGCCTAGAGTATTAGCGGCTGTCGCCAGCAATATCCCGGCGTTTGCTCGTTCCACGCTGAAATAAGTGCTTGGTCCGGCAACAGCAGTAATCAGAGGCGCAACCAGAGATGTGCCACAGGAAATACAATGCGACCCTAGCATTGCCACAAACGCCCCAGCGTTACTTTTTACCATTTTGCTTTTTCGTTTACCCTCCCGCCATAAATAGATCAGCAGTGTAAAGTTAAGTGCCACTAACAGTGAAAAGATGACGCTCGACAAGGCAACGGGATTATTCAGATACTTGAAATAGTTCGCATAGGCGCTCGCAATGAAGCTTAACTTCCCCGCTGCACCCAAGACTGGCGAAGTAAGGATATAAGCCAAAAGATTGATGTTAATTAACCAAATAAAGACGGTCACGGTAGCAAACCAGATCAGCACAAAACGCAAAAGATATGGTTTACTGCCGAGAACTTGTCTTATTACTGCGTATGCCAGCATCTTACAACCTAAGAAATAGAATTTTTAAGCAGCAATAAGCATATCTGCCAGCTTTCGCCGTTCACCAAGATCGTAGCCCTGCTGATCAAACCGCTTTCCCTGCTCAAAATCCAAAATATTATCAAGCTTATTTACCGACATCCAAGCATAATTTTCCGCAAGTCCATCGGCAGCATCCCCATCTGCATTCCCTCTAAATCAAACAAGAATAACCTTAAATCTTTGTTGGGCATAACTGCAAAGGAAATACTGTCACCCGTTAGTTTAGCTCCTAGCATAGCTAGCTTTTGTATATCTTGCGAAACTCCCGAAATAGCCGGAAGTAAATCTCTATAATTTTCAATATGGGAGAGCGGTCCACTCTCCCAGGTTTTCGAACCATTTTTTCCGTCATAAACTTCAAAAGGAAGCTCTGAAAAAGGCGTCATAACAAGCACAGGTGTACTTTCTCCGTTTACACAGAAATCATCTACTTCACAGTACGGATTAACTAGTAATCCATTGTTCCGTAAATACGTAGTATATTCTGGTTCTTTGAGTACCCGTTGCCACTTGGCCTCCCTTATATCAGGAGAATCAACCACATTAGGTATCGCTAGGGCACGCCTCAATCCATCAAATGATACCTCTAGTACCGTCTTTGAACCTCCGCTAGAAAGCAGTGATAATACTTCAACTTCTTGACTACCCTGCTGAATGTAAGGCAAATCTAATTCCATATATAATAATTATATCGTACTTCTTATGCTTTGTCAATTTACGTACATTCATTTACTTCAATTATACTGTCCACTATAAGTAATGTTTCCACTGGGATGGCTACGCAGTAAACCAACCATTCGAATTCACTTTCCTGCTACCCAAACCTGATTTAGGCAAAAAGGGCTACTCCCTTGAATCCGCCAAAAGAATTAAAATTAAGTGGCGCTGACACAAAGAATAATGCAAAGCGTCACTTTTGCTTTATTGATTAACCCGTAGCACCCACGATGACTGTGATGAAGTTCATATAAAACAGGCTAGATCTATTAAGCCGTACCGGGACTATTGGGCATTCTCAGTCGAGTGTACAATTTGGGCACCTCGAAGAGCTTTACATTCGAAAAAGCACAGGCTCTATTATTATGAGAATCTGCAGCTGGGCAGGACCGAGACGGTCATAATACAGGAGGCTTAGAAACCCGGGAAGTAGTCCGTCTTGATATTGCGGGCCGGAACTTTCATTTCCCGCAGCATTTTTTTGTAGTTGGACACCATGCTGCCAGGCCCAGATAAGTAATACGTGGCATGCACCGCATCCGGAACGTTGGCAGTGATTGCTTCGGCCGTCAGAAAGCCAGTCATCCCTGACCAACCATCAGGAATATTACTGCCTGTTATGACGTACTTGGTTTGGATACCATGAGCAGCCGCTTGGTCCAGTATCTGGCAGTAACTGAATCCGCCAGGAGTAGCGGAAGCATAAAATAACGTTATGTTGCGGTGAGCACCAGTATCGATCAGATGTTGCGCCATGCTCCGGAATGGCGTGATGCCGATGCCTCCAGCAATACAGACGATTTTCTTGTGTTGGTCCTTAGGCAATGTGAACTCCCCGCCGAGCTGCGCCGCCCAGACCACGCTACCGGGCTGCATGGCTAGTAATGTTTGCTTGAAACTACTGGATCTGGCTGGGCCGATGCGCACGCCCAGCTTGATTTCCTGCTCCGTTGGAGATGAAGTGATCGTGAAATAGCGGCGGTTGCCACGGCTGTCAGGGTGCTTGTGTGGCACCGTCCATTCCAGGTACTGG
>DATHYB010000038.1:0-8567 GCA_035459365.1 Candidatus Limnocylindrales bacterium | reverse complement strand
GTTGCCATTATATCGCCCACGATCGAGGACATGCCGTATGGCGTCGTGATAGAAGACGCCGGTGGTGCTGCCATGCAGCGGTTGTTGTTTGAGCAGCTTTGGAAAACACTAGCTCCTGAAGCTAAAGGCAAGTCCGCGCACACCAGTGGCGTACAATAACAGGTATGGCGCTTATCCTCACGGTCATTGCGATTTTTCTAGTGCTTGTCGCCTCTGAGCTGTGGTGGCGCATTCGTCGGCCGCACGATGAAGTCAGTCGTAAGGCCGTCCATATTCTCGTCGGTTGTTTTGCGGCGAGCTGGCCCTGGTTTTTGAGCCGCGCTGAGATAGTAGCTTTGGCGGCTGCGTTTATTGTCGTTGTTACTTTTTCTAAATATTTCAACGTCTTCCAGGCTATTCATGCTGTACAGCGGCCAACGTGGGGCGAACTGAGCTTTGCGCTAGCACTGGGAGTACTAGCCTTGACGGTATCTGATCCACGTATCTTTGCAGTCGCAGTGCTGCACATGGGACTGGCTGACGGCGTAGCGGCGCTGGTAGGTACCCGGCTTGGTGCAGGCAATGCATACAAAGTATTTGGGCATACCAAAAGTATCTCTGGCTCGGTGGCATTCTTGACCGTATCACTGCTGCTTGTACTTGCCTATGGACTTGCCGTGCAGGTAACACTGCTGGCAGCTGGCATACTACTGGCGACAAGCCTTGTGGCAACCGCCCTCGAGAACATCTCTGTCCGAGGACTCGACAACTTGACAGTGCCTGTCTTTGTGGCGCTGATGCTGCAGCTGGCTGCAATCGTATAGGTCTTTAGGTATGCGTACTGTGGGGCAGTGTTGCATGAAGAACGATTACCATCAGATCGGTAACGTTGAACGGTTTTCCAAGGAATTGTATCTGGTCAATACCCTTGTTTTCAGCATTGAATAAGTTTCGTAGCGCCTCATACGCTGTCAGCATGATAACCTGCGTATCTTGGAGCACGGTCTCTTAATGGAGCATATCCAGAAAAACAAAACCGCTCTGGTGCACGTTCTAGATTTTTAGTAACTATCTAAATATTTGTCCACGACGTACAGCACATTGGACTCGCACAGTGTTATGTAATGTGCAGGAGGTAATCAAAGCCTTCGTCCATGCTCGGAGGGGACAGAACCATCTTGTGGTGCATGCGCTGGATAGCTTCCTCGGGGACCCTTCGCTCACGAAGGTTATTTCGGATAATACTAGTTTCAAGGCCCGTATTGATATGAAGCCCAACTACGAGCTGGGCACCGTAAAGTCTGGATAATTCGATGATCGAGGTGCGGTCTTTGCGCTTTGCATAGGTTGCGTCGACAATAACATGTTTCTTGGCCAGCAGGGCGGCGGCGAGGCGTTGTTCCCCCAATCTTGTCACTTGGGGCTCACGAGTGTGGTTGGTAGGGTCACCAGTCAGTTCAGCGCGTATCTCATCACGGTTAAGGTACACGGCACCTAGCTCTGTAGCAAGCGGTTTCAAAATAGTCGTCTTCCCGCTGCCTGGCAGGCCGATGCCAACGAGGACGCCTGGCCTGTGCTCAAATATGCGTAGAAGCTTAGCCTTCCAAGCAGGTTGCTGTATAGCGGAGTCTGGTGTTTGGTGTGTCATAGCAAAGGCTGCCTTAACGGAATGTTACTCATATACGATACATACTATAATAGCGCATCCCAAAGAATGACTTGGCTTTTGAAAAGCTGATTATGCCCCAACTAGTTACAACACTAGCCTCGAGGTATATAGTTCCAAATGTCCCCTCTGAATTATTTGAGATAGCTAAGAAGGAGTACCAGAAATGCTGCAAGCCACCCATGCCCATATCAGACAAGCAGCCCAGAAGCTCAAACTGAGCGAAGGCGAGACGGAGCAGTTGCTTCGTACAGATGCAGAACATGAATTTGAAATAGCACTCGAAAACGGGCAAAAATTTCAAGCATACCGGGTTCAGCACAGTAATAAACGAGGACCTTATAAGGGAGGCATACGCTTCCACCCGGAAGTCAACAAAGATGAAGTACGTGCGCTTGCTACGCTGATGAGTCTCAAGACGGCTGCAGCCGGGTTGCCTCTGGGCGGCGGCAAGGGCGGCATAGCGGTAAATCCTAAGGAGTTGAGCCTGCCAGAGCTCGAGGTGCTCAGCCGCGAGTATGTCAGGGGCCTCCACCAGCATATCGGTCCGGACAAAGATATTCCCGCCCCGGACGTCAACACGGATCCCGTTATCATTGACTGGATGGTTGACGAGTATAGTCAACTGACAGGCGACACGACACGCGCCAGCTTTACCGGAAAAAGCCTACAAAGAGGCGGCAGTGCCGGTCGGGATGCGGCCACAGGCCGTGGAGGAGTTATAGCCTTGCGCGAACTACTGGCGGCAGAAGGTAAGGCTGATGCCCCGGTAAAGATCGCTGTGCAAGGATTTGGTAATGTCGGCTCGTTCTTTGCTACGGTAGGAGTGCGGGAGCATCCTCATTGGCAGATCGTAGCTGTAAGTGACTCGAAGGGCTGTGTCTATAGCCCAGATGGGTTAGATGTTGACAGTTTGGCCGATTTTAAAGAGCAGGGTGGTAGCTTCCGCGACTATCCAGGCACTGACAAGGCACTGCCTGCTGACGACGTGCTAGGCATGGAGGTTGACGTGTTGGTGCTGGCGGCACTCGGTGATGCTGTGTGTGAGGATAATATGAAGACTATCAAAGCTGCGTATATCGTTGAACTGGCGAACGGCCCGATCAACGATGCTGCCTACCAATATCTCACGGGCAAAGGTATAACAATCCTGCCGGACATCATAGCGAATGCCGGAGGCGTCATAGTCAGCTACTTTGAATGGTTGCAGAACAAACAAGGCGAGCGCTGGGAAGAGCAAAAAGTGAATGAGATGCTCAATGACTATATGACCCAGGCAGTTAAGAAGTTGCTGGATATGGCTCAAAAGGAAAAAGTCGACCTACCAACAGCTGCCTTTATGGTAGGGCTGAGGGAACTCCGCAACGAGGCTCACGGCGAATAAACCCTGTAACCGATCAGTGCCTCCGCACGATACTTTCTATAAAACTAACGGTCAGAGCAGTTGAGTTAACCCTGCCGGGGGTAGCTCGCGTACTCCAACCGTGGCCGCCGTTGTCCCGGTACATCCTCAGTTCCCGCTTGCTGCTGCCGGCACCGCACACGAGAATAGTAGAACTGATGCCTCCGCGGTTATAGCGGTAGGGAATTTTGCAGGGCGAGCCGTACTTGAACGCACCGAGCGTTGTGCTATCCGCCAACAAGTGCGTCTGTAAGTATGGATGGTAGAGGCTACCGGCGATTGGTACGGTGGTATCTCCGCGTCCGCGCATCCACAAAATATGCGGCGCCCGCATTACCTTGCATGATGGGTCTTGTAGATTGCCGGCATGCAGTACTGCCCCGGACACCAACCTGTTACTGCTTGAACACAGAAATCGGGCGGCGAGCATGGCCCCGTTTGACGAGCCCACGATAATCGTCGGCGCTGATGCAGGAATCCGGTAGCTGCGCTTTAGATGCGGGATAAGACTTTTCAGGTATGCAACGTCCTTCATGTCAGTTCTGGCTGCATGACCGCAGCAGTTACCACCGTTCCAGGATCCTCTCGCTCCGTTCGGGAATGCGAGTACCCAGTGCCGTGCCGCGCCCGCAGGAACGAGCTGCGTCATAGCTTCAAAATCTTCGTTTGTCGTGCCTGCTCGATGCAAGCCTATGACGAGGGCGCTCGGGGTGCTACGGGATGGGGCATATATGTCGGTTTGATGGCTATAGATAACGGCTGATTTTTTGATGCTGCCGTGAGCCATTACTGGCTGTGGTTGCAATAAGCTGCTTGAAGCAGCAATAAGACCTGCAGCAAGGATATACACAATAGATACACGTTTCTTCTTCAGGGCAATTACCTTTCAATAGTTGACCTCTATGATAATACAATATTGGCAAATTGAAAAATGTGGGTCATATTGCAACTGCCAGCATATTGGTTAGATATCTTATTCATCATCAGGTTAGTATCCTTTTAAATTAAAGTACACATGAGGATTCCCAGCTATGGAACAGATAAAAATGATGCAAAATCTGATGAGGGCTCTTGGCAGTGCGGCGGACTTTGACGAACTCATAAGTAATATAGGTAACTCCCGCGTCGTCATGCTGGGCGAAGCTTCCCATGGCACGCACGAATTTTACTATTGGCGGAGCGAACTGACTAAGCGGCTTGTCGCCGAAAAAGGCTTTTCGTTTGTTGCGGTGGAGGGGGACTGGCCGGATTGCTACCGCTACAACCGGTACGTCAAAGGATACGACAATACGTCAAAGACTGCCGAAGAAATTGCTGACACCTACAGGCGCTGGCCTCGGTGGATGTGGGCTAATGCTGAAACGGCCGAGTTCCTAGATTGGCTTCGAAACTACAATGATGAAAAGGCCGAGCCAGACAAAGTAGGATTCTATGGATTAGATGTGTATAGTTTATGGGATTCGATCAATGCAGCCACGGACTACATCCAGAAGAATCATCCCGAGAGCCTCGATCAGGCGAGGGAAGCTTATAAATGTTTTGAACCGTACAAGGAAGATCCTATAGGTTACGCATACGGAGGCCGGGGTTTGCCTCATAGTTGCCAGGATGAAGTCGTGAATATGCTGGTCGGGCTTATTCAAGCCCAGACAGCTGGTGAACATGATCCGGAAGAACATTTCAATGCCGAGCAAAATGCCATGGTCGCCATAAATGCCGAACGGTATTACAAATCGATGCTCGGCGGCCAGGCGGAATCCTGGAATGTCCGTGATCACCACATGATGGGAACGCTGCAGCGGCTTATGGAGCGTTACGGTAAGGACGCCAAGGCCATCATCTGGGCCCATAACACTCATATAGGTGACGCCCGAGCCACGGATATGGCTGACGCTGGTATGATAAATATCGGTCAGCTGGTGCGGGAATTTTACAAAGATAAGTCTTATGCAGTCGGCTTTGGCACCTATCAAGGAACAGTCATTGCCGCTGATGCCTGGGATACTGCCGCGGAAATCATCGAAGTACCGCCCGCTCGACCGGAGAGTTGGGACGGACTGTTTCATCAGACAGTAGGATCGGATGGGTATCTCATGCTGCGCAGACTCCCAAAAGTTGCAGCCGCTCAGCGGACACAGCGCGCCATCGGCGTGGTCTATCACCCTGACCGTGAGCAGTATGGCAATTATGTCCCGACGAGTCTTGCAGAACGGTACGATGCATATATTCATATAGATACAACGACGGCTCTGAATCCGCTCAGCCCCGAACGGGCAGATAATGAAGTGCCGGAGACATATCCAACCGGCGTATAGCTCGAGGCAGGTATCCATGGGCGTGCTCCAAGCAACATGAAAGGAATTTATGACCAAACAAAAGGCCATCATCTGCGATCTCGACGGTACGTTGGCACTAATTGAGCACCGCAGTCCGTATGATGCATCTACGGCAATGGACGATGAACTGAACCTGCCAGTTGCGAATGTCATAGCAGTCTACGCCAACCAAGACTATGTCCTGGTACGATTGATTTTGCTTACTGGCAGGGAGGAGAAGTACCGCGGCGTGACGGAGCGCTGGCTAGAGAAGCATGACATCGTGCATTATGACGCCCTCTACATGAGAAAAACTGGAGACAGATGTAAGGACTTTGTATACAAGAAGGAGATTTACGAGCGGCACATTCAGGAAAAATACGACGTTCTGTTTGTACTCGAAGACCGAGACCAGGTGGTGAGCATGTGGCGAGAGCCGGGGCTGACCTGCTTCCAGGTGGCGTACGGCGATTTTTAGCCGGCGGCGGCTCTATCTATTGAAATAGTTGTTGACTTGCGAACTGAACAATAAGTAAGCAGTGATAGCGGCTTGCACTGCGTATGCAAATAGATCATCAGATAGAGTAGGAGCGTAGTTCTCGATGTGGTCAATTACTGCTACGAGAGCGAAGGTTATAAGATTGAAAACGACATAAAATGCTGGTGCATTTGATCTTCTCTGTCTGAATGTATACGTAACAAATCCGATTAATCCGGCTATTACAAGGAAGAGTGCTGCCGATGCTAAGCGATTTGAAGGCTGGCTGCCTAATGCTTCTGCGATAACGGTATTAGGTGCTACGAGGTATAAAATGGCCACTAACACGGCAATCACGGTAGCGAAATAATTTGAGAACTGTACAAGCTTAAGTGGGAACGGGTAGGCTACTTTTTTGTTTTCTTCGTTCATGACCATGAGTATAAGTCGGCGAACAGTTATATGCAAACCAAGCGTACCTTGCAGGGTGCATTATTAACAGATGTAGTACCTCACATCCAAGTACCGCTCACGCGAACATGGACAGTGCTAGAGCCGCATTATTGTTCTACTCGTCTGTTAGCCGAGCTGCGCAGTAAGCTTATCCGGGAGCTGTGCTTTTAAGTGGTCCATCTGGCCCGGTGTCAAAGCATCCTTCAGCGTTTGCCAAACGGCTGTCATCTGTTGTTTGACCCGGTTCTCGCCCGTTTCCTGGACTTCGCTGAGTTGCTTGAACATCTCATCCGCATTCAGCTTGTCAGTGTCGTTTGGAGCAAGGGCAAGGTCTTGCAGTTCTGAGGGTAGTTGGCTGGAGAAGTTCTGGCGCTCACCTTCCTCCAGGCGGGAAGATAATGTTTCAATCATAAGTTTTATTGACTCTTCGGATTCTTGCGCTGAGAATCCGGAATAATCCTGTACTTTTTTCACCATTTCACTATATGTCATATCGCAGCACCCGTTTACATTACAGACATGAGTATATGTTTCAGCTGACAGACTGGCAGTTAACAAATTTACATGTCTACGTAATGCAAAATGTATGTAAATAAAAAGACCGCATTACGCAATAGTGCCGGCGTAGGCATACCTAATGCCACATATAAGAATGAAGGTGATTACGTAGACTAAGAGTACATTTTTAACAGTGGCTGATCCTCTCAAAACTATAAAAGAGATGACTAGCCCAATCGGTACTGCAATAGGCACGAATAAAAGAGGCATTGTAAACAGATATATGCCGCTTATATCAGAAGGATCGCCCTTTGCTGATATTGAACCTAGTGTTGCCGCGAGTATTCCTAAGAGTACTGATGCTACAATTCCACCAAAAATACCGTGGAGTATTATTTTAGCTTTCATTATTAACTGCAGTATAACAATCAATATTCTGAATAACCATAAGCTTCATGGTGCAGGACAGTTGACGATATTCGAACAGCAGGGTTTATCGAGCGCCGTTAGATGGTTCCCAGCCGAAAGGATTGCTAATGTCATGCAGCATATCTTTATTGTTAGAAACGCCGTACACGATAGCATAGCCGTTTGGGATGCTGGAAGCGTCAATACATGACTGTACTAGAGAAACGCAGTCTTTTTGGCTGAGCCATACCTGGCGTTCGGAATATGGAGATTCGGGTGGAGTATCGTTTTTGTTTACGCCTCCAAAACGGATGCAAATGACTTCTAGACCCTTTGCGTCCGAATAGTACTTTCCTAATGCTTCAAGGAAAACTTTGCCTGCACCATAAGGACTATCAGGAGTGGGTAAGTCGTATGGCTGCAGCAATCCTTCAATGCTCGCATCACGCCCCGCAAATTTATCGGCATGCACCGAACTAGCGACAATCACCCTTTTTACGCCGGCATCAACTGCTGCTTGGTATACGTTGAAGCTGATTTTCGTATTATTCGGGTTGAGGTTCTCGGCTAACCAGCCATCGGACTGAAAGTCCCAAGCGAGGTGAACGAGAGTATCATGACCTTTCGCCTTTTCGTAAAGATGATGGTAATTCTGGGCATTATATTCGGGTAGGTCGAAATCCGTGATTTCGTAGGGTAGGTGTTTTTGCAGGATACTTCCTATGACGCCCTTGCTTCCCACTACTAAAACTTTATGCATCGTGAACCACCGCGAATGCCCTCGTAGGGGCACCATCCAAATCAAGTTTCAAAGGCAGGGCATAAAACAAAAAAGACGTATCCTGCAATGCCGACAAGTTTGTGAGGTTTTCAACAATAGGTATTCCGGCGGACAATAACTTCTTGTGAATAGGGAAGTCAGCTGTAATGTCGGCGCTGCAGGTGTCTAAGCCTACTAGCTTAACTTTCTTTTCTATCAGATAGTCGACCACGTCATCCGACAGCACGGGATAATCCGTAAAGTATGAGGTTTCATAGAAACGCTCGCTGGTTCCCGTATCAAAAAGAATAATATCTCCCGCAGCTACTCCGGCATCTTTGATAGCTTCTTTAGTGGTACCCTGAACTACTTTTCCTGCGCCAGCAAATACTTCGAGCGGTAAATGCCCCATGGTTTGCGCTCCCTCCAGCATATGAGCTGGTGCGTCGATGTGTGTACCCGTATGCGTTCCAAGCTCTAGGGAATGGTGCAGATAGCCGGATGAAGCAATATCAGCAGATTGCTTGATGCTAATTTTTGGATCGCCAGGATACACCGGCGTATTCTGATTAAGCGCGACAGAGAGGTCTACGATCATACAATAATTG
>DATHYB010000037.1:0-8742 GCA_035459365.1 Candidatus Limnocylindrales bacterium | reverse complement strand
TATCGAAGCGTACCTGCCAGAACAACTCGACGAAGATGCTGTTCGTAAACTCATAGATGAGGTTGTCGCTGAGCAAGGTGAAGTAACCAAACAAACCATGGGCGCGACCATCGCCGCTGTCAAAGCCAAAGCCGGCGGGGCAGCGGATGGCGCTGTCGTGGCCAAACTCGTAAAGGAGCAAATAAGTTGATAATACTGATGGGTGTTGCCGGTGCTGGCAAAAGTATGCAGGGCCGGATGCTGGCTGATGAACACGGCTATGCCTGGATCTCAACTGGTGAAATCTTGCGGGTACTCGTAACGGGCAAACGGCGACAAGAAATGCTGCAGGGTAAGTTGCTGAGCGATGACGAGGTCATCGAACTCATCGACAAGGTATTTGAGCTGATCGACACAAAGCAGCAATTCGTGCTCGACGGCTTTCCGCGTACCGTCCCCCAGACTGAATGGCTGCTGGAGCAAGTCGACAAGGGTCGCTTCAACTTAGATGCCATTATCAACATGAGCGCCTCGCAGGACGTGGTGTTTGAGCGCCTCGTTCGCCGAGGCCGACCTGATGATACCAAAGAGGCGATTACGGAGCGTTTCAAGGAGTACGAAGAAGTCACCCGGCCAATTCTCAAATGCTTCCATGACAACAAAGTACCGGTTGTGGACATTAATGCTGACCGAGATGCCCGCATCATCCACGACGAAATCCTGGAATACATAGACAAGGAAGACTAGCCCATGATGACCCGCGTCAAGACTACTACCGAACTTACGAGCATGCGTGAAAGTGGCCGTATACTGGCCAGCGTGCTGCAATTTTTGCGCGGTAGGGTGGAGCCGGGAATGACGACTAAAGAACTGGCTGACCAGGCAGCTGCCGAGCTGAAGGCCCTCGGCGGTAAACCGTCGTTTTTGGGCTATCAAGGCTTCCCGGACGTTATATGTATCTCGCTCAACCAGGAAGTTGTCCATGGTATACCGAACCGTGAGCGTAAGGTAGCTGATGGCGATATTGTCAGTCTCGATTTTGGCGTCACCTACCAAGGTATGATCGCCGATAGTGCAATTAGCGTAATAGCGGGAGAGGCCAAGCAAAAACGGCATCTAGAGCTTCTGCGCGATACCGAAGCCTCAATGCTCGAAGGTATTGCGGTCCTCAAGGACCGAGTGCGTACGGGTGATATTGGGGCTGCCGTCCAAAAGGTTCTTGAAAAAGGTAAATATGGGATTGTCCGCGACCTCGTCGGGCATGGCGTCGGCCACGAACTCCACGAAGACCCCAACATCCCAAACTACGGCCGTCCGAACACTGGCCCCTGGCTCGACAAAGGTATGACCATAGCCATCGAGCCAATGGCGACACTCGGCACTGAGCGCGTGCTGATTGCACCTGACGGCTGGACAATCCTAACCCAAGACGGCTCATGGGCGGCGCATTTTGAACACACTGTCCTGATCACGGAGGACGGGGCAGAGATCATCACGCAGGTTTAGCGTAGTATCTAGTTGCGCGGGCTAGCGCCCAGAATAGCAGCGCAAGGATAAGTTCCAAGAGCGGCTGGTGAAGTGAGCTGCGTGTAGTTCTCCACGTCTCCTGGGCTGTTATTCAAATCAAAATTGTACTGCGTAATATCAGTTGGTTTGCCGTCTGATTCGGTGTATTCAACGCGTACGGGTAAATTACAGTAACCAAGATCAAGTTGTATGTAGTCTATATGATCTCCGTCGTATGGATATGAGCCGTTATAATTTGCCATGAAACCATCTGCTTGCGCTAACTTAATGACCTGCTGTTTTCGGTTCTCACGAAGTGCCTCACTTTGTTCCTGATAATTAGCAAGAAATGCCAGCGCTCCAAGGCTCAAAATGCCGGCGGCGGCCCATACTCCTCTTTTTGCTAGTTTTTGTCCCGGAGAAAGTTCTATATCTTCAATATAAGTCATATGTATTACCTCTTATGAGCGTACGTCTTGCACGCCAAAATCTAAAAAACCTTTAATAATAATGTGAGCTAGCAATACTACAAATAGCCAAAAAAGCAAGGTGCGTTTATTTGCTCCAGGACATAAACTTGCTCTTCTCGAAGCAATAGCGCTATACTACGCCTAATGCGTGATCCATCCGCCAATCATTTTATCGGCCTCGACATAGGTACGAGCGCTGTTCGATGTGTCGTTGGTATGTTCGACTCTGCCGATGCCAACCGGCCGTCAATAATAGGCTATGGCTCAGCGCCAAACGTCGGTACCCGCAAGGGTGCAGTTGTGCACGTCGATGATGTGACGGAAGCGATTGTCAAAGCGGTGACTGAAGCCGAGCGTATTTCTGGCACTCAGATCAACCGGGCAACGGTGAACGTCAATGGTAGCCACGTCGAGGGTATGGACTCGAAAGGTGTCATTGCCATTAGCTCGAATAACCGCGAGATTACGCATGACGACCGCATGCGCGTCGAAGAAGCGGCCACGGTTATCAAAATGCCGCCGAACCGCGAAATTGTCCAATTCTTTGCCAAAAACTACAGTTTGGATGGCCAGCGTAACATCAAAGACCCGGTCGGCATGCACGGCGTGCGCCTCGAGGTTGACGCCCATATTGTCACGGTCGCTACGCCGAACTTGCGTAATCTGGATATAGCCCTGGAGAAAGCTCAGATCACACCGACGCACCACACAGTATCGAGCCTGGCTTCTGCCGAAGCGGTACTCGGGCGGCAGCAGAAAGAAGCTGGCACCGTGGTGCTTGACATCGGCGCCGGCACGACCAACCTCATTGTGCTCGAGGACGGGGAAGTACAGCACATCGCTGTCCTGCCGATTGGCGGTATGCATATTACCAATGACTTGGCCATCGGGCTCAAGACTGACCTCGAGATTGCTGAAGAGGTGAAACTCCGGCACGCCACTCTCGGTACGCCAAAGAAAACAGTGGCAGCAGGCCGGTACAGCGACCAAGATTTTCATTTTAAGATGGACGATGTCTGTCTCATTACAGAGGCACGGGTAGAAGAGTTGTTTGAGTACGTCGACAAAGAACTTATCAAAATCCGCCGCTCGCGCAAGCTGCCGGGCGGGGTGGTGATTACGGGCGGAACTGCTAAATTACCGGGTCTCGCTGAGTTTGCCAAGGTTCAGCTCGAGCTCCCGGCCCGGATTGGCCGGTTGCAGGGAGTGTCAGGGCTGGCTGACACCGTTGATGACCCGTCGTACTTCACGGTTATTGGGCTTATGATGCTTGATATGCTACTGCTCCCCGACGCCTACGCTGGCGACCAATATGGCGGCCAACAGGGCAAAGCTCGTGAATTTGTCGGTGGGCTGCTGGCGCGGCTGCGCAGGTAGTCTTGAACTCTGTTATATCATATGTTTTATGAGTACAATTTGTGCACGAATGGCTCAGTTTTGCTTACTTTCGGGCTGCCTCGTCGTGGTAGGACGATCGGTAATACAGACCCTGCGGGTGGAGGTAAGCGAACCGTTATATCACTCTTTAAGCCGTATAACTTTATTGAACTGCCCCCGCCTATCACGTATACTGGCAGACATAGATACGTAAACAGGTAACAACTTCATGCCCCAAGCCGTAGACCCAGCCATCGAAACATTCGCTCGCATCAAGGTGATTGGTGTGGGTGGTGCTGGCGGCGCAGCCGTCAACCGTATGGTAGAGGCAGGCATTGAAGGGGTTGAGTTTATTGTCGTCAATACTGACGCCCAGGCGCTCCATCACTCAAAGGCTAGTGTCAAAATACACATTGGACAAGAGGCGACCAGAGGCCTCGGTGCGGGTGCTGACCCTGGTATCGGAGAACGCGCAGCCGAAGAGTCCCGCGAGGACATCCAAAAGGCTGTTGAAGGCGCTGACATGGTCTTTATCACGCTTGGTGCCGGTGGTGGTACGGGAAGTGGCGCTGGCCATGTGGTCGCGCAGATCGCTCGTGACATGGGTATCCTCGTGGTTGGCTTCGCAACTCGCCCCTTTGCCTTTGAGGGTGAAAAGCGCCGCCGCAATGCTGAGCGGGCTATTGAGGGCCTCAGGGGCTCTGTCGACACGCTTATTACCATTCCAAACGACCGCCTGCTGCAAACTATTGATCGCCAAACACCGCTGCTTGAAGCCTTCAAGGTTGCTGACGACGTACTACGCCAAGGTGTACAAGGTATCTCAGACCTGATTACAGTTAATGGACTGATCAACCTCGACTTTGCGGACGTCAAAGCCGTTATGAGTAATGCTGGCTCAGCCCTGATGGGCATTGGACGGGCAAGTGGTGACGACAGGGCAATCAAAGCGGCGCAGCAGGCAATCGACTCGCCACTGCTTGAAGTCTCCATCGATGGTGCGCGGGGTATCCTCTTTAATGTCATCGGCGGCAACGACCTGTCGATGCATGAAATCAACACGGCTGCTGAAACAATCACGGCTGCGGCTGACCCTGAGGCAAACATCATCTTCGGTGCGACCATCAGCCCTGAGCTGGATGGAGAAATGATCATTACTGTTGTCGCAACCGGCTTCGATGCTGCCTACTATGCGAAGCGCTCGACGGATACGCCGGCTTTTGCGACTGTTGATACGCCAACTCCTGACCCTGAACCGGAAGTTCATACACCTGCGCCTCGTAACGAGGAGTCGGTTATGAACGGTATCGACCTGTCCCTCGACGACCATAAAGACGACAGCTTCACCTCTGATACGCCCATGCCAAACATCTGGGCTATTGATGATGCTGACGAGCAACCCGAGCAGAAGGACGACAAGCCTGCTGAAGCGGTCTTCGGCCCTCGTGCGCACGACGATGATAACAGGCCAGCTCCAAGCCACCGACTGTTTGGTGGAGATGACGGCGACGACGAGCTCGAGCGCCCATCATTCCTACGCCGCCTGCGCGGCCGCCGCAAGTCTTCTGACGACGAAGAGAAGTAGTTAAATTTCTGATTGCGCAGATTCCTGTATTTTTGGTATATATGGCAAATACTTTGGTAGAAAGTATTTGCCAGCCTGTGTTATTTTGCGGAGCAAAATAACAGATATAGTCTTAACAGTTATAAGCATGAGCGTATTAAATTCTACAGCACAAAATGGGTTGTAAAGCGCTATAGCTGGGGGTATTCTTAATAAGCCAACCACCACATGTGGTGAAGGAGGGTCAAGCTACACTACATGTAGCGTGCTCTCAATTGCTATATACCGGCTGGCCGCACTTTAAGAAAACCTCAATATAGGCCTGAGACGAGACAAAGTTTTTGGTTTGATGCACCTCCGCACAAAGAATATGCTATCTGAGCATATTCTGAGCCCAGGACAGTGCTCAAAGCGAAAACTTTCGTCTCATACTATCCATTGAGAAAAGGGGGTACATATGAAATGCACCCAATGTCAGTTCCAAGATACGAAAGTGATTGAATCACGCGATGTGTCTGAAGGCGAAGCGACACGGCGAAGGCGGCTCTGTCCGGAGTGTAACTACCGGTTCACAACGTACGAGCGTCTTGAGCGTCCGCAGTTGATCGTCATCAAGCAGGACGGTACCCGGCAAATGTTCAGCCGGGACAAGCTGCTTGCCGGACTCTACCGGGCCTGCGAAAAGACACCGGTCAGCAGCCTACAGGTCGAACGCATCGTGTCGGATATTGAAACGCAGCTGTACGCCTGCGGCGAGACGGAAGTTAGTTCTTCGCGGGTCGGGGGACTCGTGATGGAACGGCTGGCACTCGTCGATGAAGTCGCCTATGTGCGCTTCGCTAGCGTCTATCGCCGCTTCAAAGATATCTCGAGCTTCGAGCAAGAGCTTTCGCATATTCGGGAACAAAAGCATACATTGGACTCCGTCAAGGAATAACTTCCAAGACGGACTGCCAAAACAAACAATACGAACAACTATAAGAGGGTGTGCCGGGCGGCCAGTGAGAGGCTCTGCGCGGCACTACATAAGGGAGAGGGTATATTATGGATCAAACCAAAAGCCGTGCGGATAAGAGTAAGATCTTTGGTCGGATGTTCACTGAACCACAGACAAAAGCTTACGACGCCTTGAAGTGGGTATCTCGTGACTCAGTTATTATGAATCCTGTTACTGGTAAGCCGGTATTTGAGCAGCGCGGTATTGAGTTTCCGGAGGGTTGGTCGCTCAACGCCATCAACATCGTGGCTCAGAAGTACTTTACAGGTACGCCTGGCACTGACGAACGTGAATCTTCGCTCCGCAACCTGATTGACCGTGTGGTTGATACGGTTGTGCGTCAAGGAAAGCAGGAAGGTTACTTTGAGTCAGACGCCGAAGCTGAAGACTACCGCGAAGAACTGAAGTACGTCCTGGCAACCCAGCGGGCGGCTTTCAACTCTCCTGTATGGTTCAACATTGGTGCCCAGGATCGGGCGCAGCAGGCGAGCGCTTGCTTTATCCTCGGCGTCCAGGACACCATGGATTCGATCCTGAACTGGTACGTTGAAGAAGGCATGATCTTTAAGGGTGGCTCCGGTTCCGGCATCAACCTTTCGGCTATTCGTTCGTCAGTTGAGCCCCTCAGCAAATCAGGCGGCACCGCTTCAGGCCCGCTCAGCTTCATGCGTGGTGCGGACAGTAGTGCCGGTGCCATCAAGAGCGGTGGTAAGACCCGCCGGGCAGCCAAGATGGTCATCCTGAATGTTGATCACCCGGACATTGAAGAATTTATTTGGTGTAAGGCAATCGAAGAGGACAAGGCCCGCGCACTGGAAGCGGCTGGCTTCGACATGAGCCTGGACGGTAAGGACATCCATTCCGTTCAGTACCAGAACGCCAACAACTCGGTGCGTGTGACTGACGAATTTATGAAGGCGGTTGAAGCTGACGCAGACTGGGATCTGAAAGCGGTCAAGGACGGCCGCATCGTCCGCACTGTCAAGGCCCGCGACATCATGCGCCAATTTGCTGAAGCTGCCTGGAAATGTGCTGACCCTGGCATGCAGTTCGACACCGTCATCAACAAGTGGCACACCACACCGAACGCCGGCCGGATCAATGGCTCGAATCCTTGTTCTGAGTACATGCACCTGGACAACTCCGCTTGTAACCTGGCCAGCCTCAACCTGCTCAGATTCCTCAAGGATGATGGCACCTTCGACATCAAGTCGTTCATTCACACCGTTGAGCTGATCTTTACGGCCCAGGAAATCCTGGTCGGCTACTCTGACTACCCAACCGAGTCAATCACCAAGAACGCCCGGGCTTACCGCGAGCTGGGTATCGGCTACGCCAACCTCGGTGCGCTGCTGATGGCCCAGGGCTTGCCATATGACTCCGACGAGGGCCGCGCCCAGGCTGCTGCAATCACGGCACTGCTGACTGGACAAGCGTATGCGACCAGCGCCAAGATTGCCCAGAAAGTCGGTCCGTTTGCCGGCTACCACAAAGACCAGGGGGGCATGATCAATGTGCTCAAGATGCACCGTGAAGCTGTTTCGCACATCGATGCCGGACTCGTGTCCGAAGAGCTCCTCAGTGCTGCTGCTAGTGCCTGGGACGACGCAGTCGAACTTGGTGAGCTGTACGGCGTCCGTAACTCACAGGCCTCAGTACTAGCGCCTACTGGTACCATCGGCCTGATGATGGACTGCGACACCACTGGTATCGAGCCTGACCTGGGTCTCGTAAAGGTCAAGAAACTAGTTGGTGGTGGTACTATGCACATCGTCAACCAAACAGTTCCTCGTGCCTTGAAGGTGCTTGGCTATAGCAAAGACCAGATCGACGCGATCGTCGGCTACATCGACACTGAAAAGACCATCATTGGCGCACCTGGCCTGAAGCCAGAGCACAAAGCTGTCTTTGCTTGCTCGATGGGCGACAACTCTATCCACTACCTGGGACATGTTAAGATGATGGCTGCAGTCCAACCGTTCATCTCGGGAGCTATTTCAAAGACAGTCAACATGCCGGAAGAAGCGACTGTCGAAGACATCGAACAATTGCATATGGACTCCTGGAAGATGGGCCTCAAGGCCGTTGCTATCTACCGCGACAATTGTAAGGTTGCGCAGCCGCTGTCCATGGCTAAGAAGGATGGTGACGCTAAAACACCAGAAGCAAAAGCTGTTCAGGCAGCTGACATTGCAACTGAGGCTGTCAACGACAAAATCATCGTCAAGGGGGCCGTTCGCCGCAAACTGCCCAAGGTCCGCAACTCCAAGACCTACAAGTTCCAGATTTCCGACCTCGAGGGTTACTTCACGGTTGGCGAGTACGAGGACGGTACGCCCGGTGAGCTCTTCCTGAGCGTCTCCAAGCAGGGAAGCACCCTGGCTGGTCTGATGGACTCTTTTGCCATCAGCGTCAGCCACGGCCTGCAGTACGGTGTGCCGCTCAAGAGCTACGTCAAGACACTGCGCGGTACAACCTTTGCGCCGAGCGGTATGACCGACGACAGCGACATCCGCACGGCCAGCTCCATCACTGACTACATCGTCCGCCGTCTGGCGCTCGACTACCTTAGCTTCGACGACCGGCTTGAGCTTGGTCTGGCCAGTATCGACGACATGCCGATGGACGAGCAGGTAAGCTTGCTGACCACCGAACAGCCTACTGCTGACACTGCAGCCAGTGCTGCTCAGGGTCCTGTCAGCCAGCCAGTCGCTGATAAAGCGTCTGCTGACAAAGTTGCCGCTGACAAGCCAGTCAAAGAGCATCAGCCAGCAGAAAAATCACCAGCTGTCAGCGAAGCGCCCGCGCTCGCTACGGCCGATGCCAAGGTGACTGCCCACGATGCGACT
>DATHYB010000036.1:0-3919 GCA_035459365.1 Candidatus Limnocylindrales bacterium | reverse complement strand
CGGGGACGCGGCAGGGCCTTGCTGCTGCTCACAGCGCTCCTTCTTGGGCTTGGTGGTGGTTTCTTGGGTGGTATGTTAGGCACAGCCCAACGCGATAATAATTCGATTGCCGGCACATCGCTCGCTCGCCAGCGTCAAGTAGCCCAGAGCGATAGCCAGCTGATATCATCAATTGCTAACACAGTTGGACCGAGTGTTGTATCGGTGAATGTGGTCACCTCCGGCGAGACAAGCACCGACGTGTTCGGGTTCCCGATCCAATCACGGCCGCAGGAAGGCGCAGGGACGGGCATTATCATTTCATCTGACGGCCTTATCGTCACCAACCGCCACGTCGTGCCTCGGGGTGTGGCTGATGTCAGCATCACGTTGTCAGATGGGACAGAGCTTGAGGACGTCAAAGTCGTCGGCCGCACGCCGGAACGCGATAGTTTGGACATCGCATTTTTGAAAGTTGAAGACACCAAGGGCAAAAAGCTCGTTCCCGCGGAGATAGGTGACTCCAGCAAAGTCAAGGTCGGAGATGTGGTCGTTGCCATTGGAAATGCGCTCGGTCAGTTTGGTAACAGTGTCACATCGGGAATTATCTCTGGCTATGGCCGCTCCGTAGTCGCCAGCGATGGTACCGCCTCATCGGCTGAAAATCTGAACGACCTGTTTCAAACCGATGCAGCGATCAATCAGGGTAACTCTGGCGGTCCGCTTGTGAATATTGACGGGCAAGTCGTCGGCATCAATACTGCCGTCGCCGGGGAAGGCCAAAATATCGGTTTTGCTATCCCAATCAATGACGTCAACGGACTCATCAAGCAGGTCCTGAAGACTGGGAGATTTGAGCGGCCGTACCTTGGTGTGCGCTATGTCCGCCTGACGCCTGATACGGCTCAGCAGTACGACCTCAATGTCGACCGTGGTGCCTACGTACCATCAGCAACAGAGGCTGCCAACCCATCGATCCTTGAAAACAGTCCGGCCGCTGAAGCGGGTCTGAGGGAGCGTGATGTGATAACGGCGGTCAACGGTACCAAGATCGACGAAAAGAATAGCTTGAATACACTGATCGGGCAAAACGCCGTTGGTGATACGGTTGAACTGTCAGTACTCCGAGATGGCCGAACTATCAACCTCAAGGCCCAACTCGAGGCGTTGCCCGATTCTCAGTAGTAGCATTCTACTCCATTGGCAGGGGCCGTTTATGGAATATTAAAGGTCATCTACCAGAAACGTTTGAACCAAGCCGTCCCGCTTCACTTCCTGGTAGCCATGGTGCGCTGCAAGGCTGCACAGCTCGTCATGCTGGAAGCTAAGCGACTCAGTCAGGATAGCTTTTGGCCGCCAGACCATATCAGTAATTTGCTCGAAAAGGTGGCGATAAGCATCAAGCCCGTCTTTGCCGGCAAAGAGTGCCAGCTTTGGTTCATGGGCGGCAGCCTGGTTGATCTCGTACCCGTCTGGTACGTATGGCAGGTTGCAGAGGAGGACTATGTTCTGGCTGGGGCCCAATGTATCTTTTAGCGGCGCGAGGAGATCGCCATTCACACAGTGAACAGTGGCTGCATGAGTTTCGGCATTCTGCTGAGCTGTGCGGAGACAGGCTGGGCTGATGTCAGTGGCATACACAGTTGCCTTTGGTTGTTCTAGCTTAGCGGTGATTGCCAGCGCGCCTGAGCCGGTGCCAACGTCGACGATGACAGGCTGATAGCCCTCGGAAGTTGGCATAGGTATCTGTGTATGCCCCTCCTGGTCTGCAACGATCTCGAGTAGCAGGCTGATAATTGTTTCAGACTCCGGCCGAGGCACTAACACATCATGATTCACATAAAATCTGCGGCCGTAGAACTCTACAGAGCCACGGATATAGGCCAGTGGTTCGTGCTGCAGCCGCCGCTGTACCTGTGCATCTAACTGCTCCAGCTGGTTTGGCGTGAGCGGCTCATCGAGGTGCGCGAGTACATAAGCCCGCTCCTCGTGAAGTATATCTTCGAGCAGAATTAGACAGTCCAGCCGGGCGGAACCAATGCCCGCTTTACTGAGGAGGGCAGTATGTTTTTGGAACCACACATCGCACGTCATGCAGACACTATAACAAATCGGCCTCCCTATCTATCCGCTGGTTGGCTAGGAGGGCAGGATATATAAACACGACATCACATTGACATTCAATCCTAGGTATAGTTTGATACATATACAACAGGTGCAATGAGCAGCGAAAAAGGGGAATATAATGGCTGAAGTATTATCAGGCGTAGAAGACCAAAACCTTATGTATGAAATTAAGGAACGAGTGTTGCTGTCTGAGCGCTTCGGTGCTGATGAAGGCGGTGCTAAAAGTGCGTTTGTCGGCTTTGTAGCGGGCGTTATCGCGGTGGGGGCTTTGGCATATGGCATAAAAGGCCAGATAATTCCTAATCTGCCCGAACAAGTAGCAACCCCGGACAAAAATGAACTCAGTCTCAAAACAGTTGCCGTCGTACCTCAACCTTGGCAATGTAACTCCACTATGATTGGTGATGCGGCTGGAACGGGATCACGTGTGAAATATGATGTTGGAGGTAAGGATATTCCTTCAACTGGCTATGGTATGTATGTCGAACAGGGTAAATTCAAATTCGAACTATGCGCTCCGGGTTCAGCGTTTGAAGTTAAACCCACTACGGCGTCTACTGGTCAGCGTGGATTCAACGTCCATATGGATATCACCAAACTCGCAGTCGATGCTGAGTTTATATCTGACCAAACGCACATTGTTCCGATCGATCCGCCCGTATCCCAGATTGGAGGTGGGCTTATTGATGGGGTCAGTGGACTGGCTCGTGCAGGCTGTGGCATTATCACACTCGGCAAACAGAATAAAGCCTGCGATTCACTTAATGCGTTAAGTAAATGGAATAAAGACAACTCCGAGGATCTACGTCGAGCTACAATGGTTAAGATTCTCGAGGAAGCTCGCAAACGCCTCGGGCCAGCAGAGTACCAGAACCAATTACGCGCTATTGAGGACTATTATGAGCAACAAGCCGTGGATGACGGCATGAAACCAGAGCAAGCAGCTAAGCTCGTAAATCTTATTCCTGTTGATCAGAATGGTAAGCCGACAAAAGCAATCCCCGATTTCACGAAAGGTACCATGGATGAATTGTATAAACAGGGGATTCTTGATAAGAACGATCTTGGCGGTCCGGAAGTGGTATTTGAAAAGGTTCGAGTTGACCCTCTCCCAGAATCTGGTTACAAAGAAAAAATCACCGAGAAAAAGCCTCTGCCGAGTGGCGCGCTGTAGTACTATCCCTCCTGATTAATCAGTTCGTGCTCGTATTCGAGCAGCTTCTCTATGAGGTCGTCGATTTCTCCCGCTAGTGCACCGGGGATGTTCGACCGTGAATAGCCGATCCGGTGGTCGGTAATCCGGTCTTGGGGGAAGTTGTAGGTGCGGATCTTTTCGGAGCGGTCGCCTGAACCGATCAGGGATTTGCGGGCGGCAGACAGGGAAGCCTGCTCCTCGTCAATCTTGATCGCCAGCAAGCGGGAACGGAGGACTGACAGGGCTTTTGCCTTGTTTTTGATCTGGGATTTTTCGTCTTGGTTGGAGACGACGAGGCCGGACGGCAGGTGGGTGATACGTACTGCTGAGTCGGTAGTGTTAACGGACTGGCCGCCGTGGCCGCCGGAACGGTAGACATCGATGCGGAGATCGTTGGGATTGATCTCGATGTCGGTTTCTTCGGCCTCCGGCAGCACGGCTACGGTGACGGTGGAGGTGTGGATGCGGCCTTGGCTCTCGGTAGCGGGCACGCGCTGCACACGGTGGACACCGGCTTCAAACTTGAGGTTGCGGTAGGCCTCTGCACCGCGGACGGTGAAGGTGAGATCCTTGTAGCCGCCGACCTCGTTCGGGCTCTCGCTGAGGATCTCTACTTTA
>DATHYB010000035.1:0-2843 GCA_035459365.1 Candidatus Limnocylindrales bacterium | reverse complement strand
TTTGGACCACGAGCTTATTGAGCTCTGGGCTATCGCACAGTTAGCTACGAACGCAACCGGCATGCTAATGTCAGGCAATGTTGACGGCGCTGCGAGTAAGCTGACTGACATGCAATTGTTACTGCCAGCAAAGAGAATACGCCAGATCCGGGCTGATTGCGGCATATAAATTTCAAAAGGTATTGACCATTTGACTATAGCTATCTAGTCCTAAGACCATGGACGACATGGAGGCAAGGAGCGGAGCAGATGCTAGCTGAGTCATACGACCGCAGATCATCCATCGGTAGCAGCACGATGCAGTCTTACTGAAACATCTTTGAGCAGAGCCGAATCCTGGAGGAGGTGGAAGTCATCTGGCAGCCGCGCCGTTTTGTCGAGAAAAAGCGACAGCGTTCCGGCGACCGAAGCGATGCTATCAGCGTCACCGCCGAGATTAACTGCTGTATATACTCGCGAGGCAAAGTTGTGGCCGACTAGAAAAACGCCGTAAGTCATTGCTAATGTCTGGACAGCATCGAAGCCTTTGCCGTCGGTGTTCTGCAAGATGAATTCAGGGGTAATAGGATCCACTTCAGCTAGATACTGCAGAGCAGGTGAAAGTTTCGGTTGCATGCCGAGGGCTTGTTCGTGGAACATAACACGAGCGAGGACGTAGTCAACGAAGGCTCGCCGGAGCGAAGTAGAGCCATTGTTAGAGAAATCGAAGCACCACATCAAGACATCGGCATGCACCCGGCTACACAGTACCGCTTCATCTGAGTTGTGCGTCAATTGGGTGAGGACATCAATTTCGGCGTACCTTTGCTGGTCATTGGTCTGCGTGGCATAGTGCCAAAACACCAGTGGCGCGAGTTTCATGAGTACACCATTCGTCGTAGCATGCGGTTCTCCGGATTCAGTAGGCGGTACACCATCGAGAAGACGCTTGACGCTGTTGGTCGTATTGCCGCCCCATCCGAGGGGCATTTGTGTGCCCTGATGATTAATGAGGGGCGTCTGGTGAAATGCTTGTATGAGGTGTTCGGCTTGGTTCTGAAAATCGAAACCCTTCGCTTCAATCAGGCTTTCGGCAACTGCCAGCGACAGCTGCGTGTCGTCACTCCAGGTACCGGCTGGTTTGTCTTTATAATGAAAACGGTTTGAGGGTGGCAGGAGCTTATCAATCCGGCCGAACCGCTCAGCGATTTCTGCAGCCGAACTGTTCTCGGCAGGCAACCCAGCAGCATCACCGTAGGCGATGACGGGGACAAGGAGCTTACCAACCTGCTCGAGATGTTTATGCATATCCTATCCTCCTGTGCATAGTAGTGTACGGCCTGGGAAGGTTTGCGAAAAGGGCAGTTATACACAGAAAAAGCGAACAAAGTGCGTGCAGGTTGCGCTTACGTTTGTTAGCATAGAAGGGTGATTATTGGTATCGCTGGGGGTTCTTGTTCTGGTAAAACAACGCTGACGCGGGCAATGGCCGCACAGCTTGGCTGCCGGACAATTTCTCTTGATGACTACTTTCTTGACCCGACCATGTTTCCGATAGTGCACGACCGGCCGGATTATGACCGGATGGAGGCGGTTGACTGGGAGCGCGCCATCGAGGACATCCGGACTATCGCTGACAGCGATGAAACCATTGTAATTGAAGGTTTTTTGCTGCTTGCACATGCTGAGCTACGAGAGCTGCTCGATGTCTCACTGTTTGTTGAACTTGACGAAGCCGAGCGCGTGCGTCGGCGGTTTGCCCGTGAAGCTAAAACTGAATGCTTATATATCGCAGAACACATCCCTCGTCGCCACCGCGAGTTAGTTGAACCGTCCAAAATGTATGCAGACGTAGTTGTTGATGGCAATCGACCCACGGAGCAGTTACTCGATGAAGTCATTGAGCTCTGCCTGCCGCCCGTAGCCTCTCGAGCTATCTTAGAGCCGCAACTTGTAACCGCCTAAAAGCCTGTCAGAAACTCCTTGATTGGTGTCCACTGTGAGATTTTTCACCTCAAGGTCTGAGCATACCAGTCATACTCGTTATGTAAATCAGGGGGCAGTATGGCTAATCTATATAAACAAAAGAATGGGCAGTGGATACCGCTCGATGAGCGCGAGGAGCAACGCGTGTGGGGCGCATCCCATGACAACCTACTTCAGTCAATCCGACGCTTCTTTGACAAGCATAGCCACTAATTTTTGAAAGCCAGAACATCACAAGCCCGCCTAGAGCGGGCTTTTTTATGCACTGAAACAGCCCGGTAGCGTACACTAGAACCAAGGAGATTGTTTATGAAGCGAAGGATATTGGGAGAAGGGCTTTCGACACCTCAGTACGCTGTTATAGCACTTTGGGCGCTTAACCTGGGAATTATATTTTATATCTGGACGACTTCGTCACTATCATTACTGTCAGGCGGCGTCGGCGGTGTACTACTTGCGCTTGGCCGGCTTGTCGGGCTGCTCGTCGCATACTTCGCACTGGTGCAGTTCATGCTGCTCGGCCGGGTGCTATGGATTGAGCGACCATTTGGGCTAGACCGCTTGGCACTCGTTCACCGCTACAACGGCTATGCAACCTTCTTTGCCCTCTTACTTCACTCGTCACTGATTGTACTGGCATATAGCATCAACAGCGGCACGAATTACTTTCAACAGTACCTCGTGCTCATTCAACAGTTTCCGTACGTCTGGATGGCGGTCATTGCCCAGTTTTTATTTATTCTGGTAGTCGCGACGTCGGCGTATATCGTCCGTCGGCATCTAAAGTTTGAGACTTGGTACTGGGTGCACCTCCTAGTATATGCCGCAATTGTGCTGGCGTTTTTCCATCAGTTTGCACTTGGCGGCAGTTTGAACGG
>DATHYB010000034.1:0-8024 GCA_035459365.1 Candidatus Limnocylindrales bacterium | reverse complement strand
CAAGCCCCACAAATGAACCAAGCCCCACAAATGGAAAACCCCCTTGACCAAACTGCTATGAATGAGCAGGCGTCACTCGCAACTCAAGAAGCTAGCCAGCTCCTTGAGCAGGCTAAAGCACTTGCCGAACAGGCTCATGCTGCTGCCGCTCATGCGCAAAACTTGAACGTAGCCCGTGACCAGCAAGATGCTCGTGCTGAAGCTTGGGCATTTGATCCTCAGCACCCCGGCCGCGAAGATGCCGAGAATGACGTTCATGGTACGTGGGATGCTCTTGATCGTCGTGAAGATGAAGCCGGTGCTGCAGAAATCATGTACAACAGCGCATGGGATTCAACTTCCGATAGCCAGCGCGGAGAACGACCTATTACTGAAGCCGTAGCTCTTGCTATGTCAAACCCTGTGCATTATGAAAAAACTCTGAGCCGCACTAAAGCAGCTGAAGAACAAAAAATGACGCCTGATACTTTCAGCCGTTCATACAAGCAGGTTACTGAACGCGGCCAAAAAGAAGGTCAGGCTTACCTCGAATCACTTGTTGATGGTATGTCTCTGTCAGAAACTGCAAAGACACTAGCTCAAGCCGAGCTTGATAAAAACCAGGCAGCTGAAAGCTTCTTGAAAAATAAGCTTGACGACAAGATCATAGCTTCTGCCGAAACATCAACTACCGAACTCCAAGATTCAGGTGCCGCACTCGATGTTTGGACTGGCCGTGCCGACAAGATCAAACAACAGTACAAGCAGAATATTGTAAATGCAGCTCATGCAGAAGCATTGCAGGTAGAATCTGACAGTGTTTATGATGAGGCGAAGGCTGAAAATGATCGCCGTGATATAGATGCTGCCCACACGGAAGCGTTGCAAATTGAATCTGACAATGTCTACGATGAAGCTAAAGCAGAGAATGACGCACGCAATCAAGCAGCAAACGTCAAAACTGATACAGCCGTAGACCAGGCCAAGGCTAACGCCACTAAAACAAGTAGTGCCAAGAAAAGCATCTTCAGTAACTTCGATGCCGCTGTAGCTGCCGAAAAGTCACCTTTCATTGGCAAGGACCACAAGCCGGAACAACAGGATACGGCTGAAGAATCTAAGAAGCGCGGCCGCATGGCAAGCTTTATAGGTAGAGTATCTACTAAACTCTTTGGCGACAGAGAAACTCGGTACTCAAACTTCGATGAACAAGTAGACAACCAAACAAACGTCATTCCTGTTGCTGCCAATGTACAGCCAGTCGCTACTCCCGACCAGGCTCCGAGTACTCCTGATGTTAAAGACGGCCAAAATCAAGTTCCTCAAGGTAACACCGGCGATTTGATCCCATTACAACATCCTTCAGACGAAGAACTCGCTAATGATAAGAAGCGCGACCGAAGAGCAGTAGGCGTCATAGCCTTAGGTCTCGCAGCACTCAGTCTTACCGCTGCAGCACTGTTCAACCAAGCACAAGACGATGAGCGCCCAAAAGCTAAAACTCCTGCACCCGCAGCCGTTGAAGCCAGTGGCAAGAAAACTCAGGTCGAGGACGATAATCCCGCTAAGCGAAATCTCAAGCCCGCAGCTAACCAGGGTGGCCGTACGGTAGTCTTCAAGCAGGGTGGCACAGATGGTAAGCTCGCCCAGGGTGAAACTATCTGGAGTGATGTCGAAGAAGAGCTTGAAAACAATGGTGTAATCCCAGTACGTGGTAGCCACACCAACCCGGCCGCGTTAGCTGAAATTGCTGACGAGAAAAATCGAATCCTCAAGCTCAACACCTTGAGCGAGGAAGAAGCCGAGAAAATGCCTACGGGCGCAACCTACCGTAAATAGGTTGATCCTCAGCAATGACTACAGCGGCTCATTCGGGCCGCTGTTTTTGTGTGCTGACGAAGTATACTTAAAGACATGAATATACGTCGCACCGTCAAAAAAGTTATTCCTACTGGATTGTTTCCGGCCATCGAGCCGTACGGCCATTTGGCCGAGTCTGTACTCTTTAATACTGCCAACGGCTTCCCAGCCAAGGACATGAAAGTCATTGGCGTAACGGGCACGAACGGCAAGACCTCTACCTGCTACATGATCCACCGCATGCTGGTCGAAGCAGGCTACAAGACGGGCCTCATGACGACGGTCGCGTACGGCGTGAACAACCAGATCAAGCCGCAGGTGCATCACATGACCAATGTCGGCGTGCCGGAGCTGATGAAACGGCTCAAGTGGATGCGCTCCAAAAAGGTCGAGTGGCTGGTGCTCGAAACGACTAGCCATGCGCTCGCGCAGAACCGGGTGTGGGGTGTACCGTATTCCATTGGTGTCATGACGAACATCACACATGAGCATCTCGACTACCACAAAACCTTCGAGCGCTACCGCGACGCTAAATTGAAGCTATTTAAGCGCGTGGCGGCTAACAAAAAGGGAATGCAGACTGGTATCGCCAATGCTGACGACCCTTCTGCCGAGCACTTCCTCGGCGCCGTACCGAAGCCTCTCAGCTATGGCATAGACGGTGGGGTACTGCAGGCGAGCTCTATCAAGGCCACGTCTGAGGGCAGCCAGTTTACAGCTACATTCGAAAACCGCAAGCTTAACCTAAAAGTTAATATTCCTGGCCGCTTCAATGTTTCGAATGCCCTGGCTGCCGCAGCGGTTGGAATTTCGGTCGGATTGACCGATGAGCAGATCGAGAAAGGCATTGCTGCACTGCAAGGTGTCGAAGGCCGGATGACCACGATTGACGAGGGGCAGGACTTTAGCGTAATCGTTGATTTTGCTCACACGCCCGATAGCTTCGAAAAGTTATTTAAAGATCTGAAGCCGGTCGTCAAGGGCAAGCTGATCGTGCTCTTCGGCTCGGCTGGGAGGCGAGATGAAGCAAAGCGGGCAGTGCAGGGTCGACTAGCTGGCAAGTACGCCGACGAGGTGATTATAACTGAGGAAGACGACCGCGATGTCGACGGCTACAAAATTATGCAGCAGATCGCCAAGGGCGCACAGAAAGCAGGGAAGGTAGAGGAACGTGACCTTTTCCTGATTCACGATCGGACGGAAGCTATCCAGTTTGCCATTAGGCGCGCTACTCCTGGTGACACGGTGCTGCTACTCGGTAAAGGACATGAAAAGACGATTGAGCGGGCCGACGGCGAGCATCACTGGGATGAGATAGGTACGGCGGCGAAGGCAGTGCAAAAAGTACTGAAGAAGTAGCATAAGTATATTGACATTTGTAAAAGCTTATGCTACTATGTATGTAGGTTGATAAAACCAAAAAGGAAAACAAAATGTCAGTAGAAGCACTCGCACGAACAGACCCTATTGGGGCAGAAGAAAAGTCTACATTGCACAACATAGAGCAAAACGTAGATCCGAATATGGCGCGCATGCTCGGTGAATGTCCTGTCAAGCACACAGTTGCAGTAGAGGATAAGAGCAATCCTGCACAATATATCGAAGTAACTGTCCGCTAGCTATTTGCAGTCACTCTGACACAACCTATAAACAGCTCCTCCTCGAAGGGGCTGTTTTATGTTTTAGGCATTAACCTTAGGGAATAACGAGACTGGCCGTAGCCTGGTTCTCGTAGTCGTCAGTCATCCGAACGGTGAGCGAATATCGTGACAGCTCATCTCTTCCGGAGATTGTCATACCTCCTTCAACAGGATGGATTGTCTGGTGGATCCGCATTGATACATTTTGGGATACTGGCGGCGGTACTTCGCGCGTAGGCATGAGGATCATGGGCATAACTCCATTATTGCGAAGGGCCTCAAAAGCCCGGTCCTGGACTTCCAGACTAGTAGGGGGGTCGATTACATTAAATTCTTCGATACGCGCCATTGGTCAGAGTATTATACAAGCGGACTTACGTTTATGCAATACGCCGGTTGGCTTCAGCGTGAGAGAGCAGCTCGTCGACGACTGGTGCTTTTGAGGCGGCGACTTCTTCGGGCAGGGTAAACCGGCCCTTAAACTCTTCATCTTTAGTCAGAGAATGCATGACAATTCGACCATCTGAACGGACGGCATAGGCACTGGCTATTGCGCCCAGCTTTTCTATGGCGTGCAATGAGGCTTTGACATCGACTTGCAATTCACTATTCCGTTCGCCCTCGATGATATAGTCGTACCCATAACCGTCTTCTATTTCATCTGCTGGCCGAAAGTTGCGCCCGGTGTGATCCAATATTTGCCCAAAGGCAACTTCATGCTGAATACCACGGATATGATTATTAATAATGCCAGGGGCGGCTTGTCGGAGAGCTGGATCTTCAAGTGCTCTATTTGCTACTCCCACGAGCGCCGCCGAGACAACTGAAGTGTGAGCGTCAGGAAAACTTTCGGCGAAATTCCTCAAGAGGCTATTGTATCGGACGCTGTTTTTTGTAGTGGTATGGTTAGAGGCTGCATGGTCTGCAGTATTTGATTCGTCAAATACAAAAGCTGGAGTTGCTGCTGCAAGTTCAAATGCGCTGAGCCGCAGTGGATCGCCTCCACGTTCACGACCGCGAGCTACAGCCGCTTGGGCATAGGCGGCGGCTTCATGCCAGTACTTCGGAGTTCCCATGTCGTCATAAGGATCGACACCATGATCTATAAGGGTAGCATGAAATGATGGGTCTGCGGTCAATTTGTAAAGACACTGCTGGGCATTGTCAAAGCTTTGAGCAATAGCGTCATCCCGACGTTCTGGCGTGAAGGGTGATTCGTGAGACATATCTATATAAACATTAGCACGTTTATGAATATTAGTCAATATTATGTAGAATGTATCACTAGTTGTCGAGGGTGAGGGTAGTACAGCGGATATAGCCTCCACCCTTGCCGAGTTCAGAGACGATAGGAGTGATCGTATTAAGGCCATGGGCTTCGATGGCTTTTTGGAGTTCTGGCGCATGGGCGCTCATGATGACCGTTTCGCCAGTCGACAAGAGGTTGCAGGCGAAGCCTTTGGTGGCTTCATCGAGCGATACTTCAATCTTTTCAATATTTACAGAGCGCATCTTTTCCTGGCTCTCTAACGTAAAGGCGTCCGGGCACCAAGCTATGAGATCCTCACGGAGAATTGAGATAGCTAGGTCGATGTCGTAAAAGAAGCTGTCTGGCCATCCAGTAAGGACGTTTGTGACAGGAGTACCGTCTTCATCAAGCTCGGGAATTGTTTGCAGGCCGATCACCTCGTAGCCAAGCGTTTCGGCTAGAAACTCGTGCATGCGGGGGTCGGTGCGGTAGTTTGATCCGCAAAAGAGGAGATTGCCGCAGGGCAGGGCGTCACCTTGGCCGCTGAAACGGTAGGGCGGCTTGATAATTTCCTTGCCCAAGAAACGCAGGGCGGCTTCGGCAAATGGTTCCTCGGCCTGCCGCATGTTCGGCAGGCTCGACATGACTGCTTTGTCTCCCCGAATGAGGGCCCAGTTGGCCGTGAAGATACCATCCTGGCAGTCCATGGGGGCGTCTACCTTCACAATCTCTATGCCTGCGTCTTGCGCGGCACTCCGAATTGCTTCGTGTTCTGCCATTGCCTTGCTCGGGTCGACGGAGGAGATGTGGTGCGAGTAGGAGTTGATGTCAACCACGTCGAAGTAGTCGGCGCCGGACATGAGGATTTGTTGGTTGATGAGTTGAGTCATTGACTACCAGTATAACAAAAAGCCATACCAGGCAATTGAAAGCATAATAACATTGAAAAAACTAGAGTAATCTGATATTATAGTAGAAACGCAGGCAATACTATGTCAGAATCATATCTTCCAGTCGAACAAATTGCTCCTAATCAGTTGAATGCCAAAATATTTGAAGTAACGCAAAGTGTAATGAATGCGCCAGTGCAGCGGCCGTTTCGGCTTGTGTCTCCTGGTCAAAGTCCTGAAGCTCCACAAATGGAGGAGTTTGTGTCGGAACGACTGGGTGGACGTTATGTAGCTGTACATTCAGATGACCCTATTGCATACAAGCACGCCGTATTAACTGAAGAAGGTTTGCCAGTATTGTCGTCTCTGTACACCGAAAACAACCTTTTGCTTATGCATGTGCCTGCTGGTGCACGGCCTCTGGCTAGTTTTGCAAATAGTATTCGTCGTAACCCTGCCGTATTTGCCCCGGTATTCCAAGAAGTGGGTGAAACTATGGGGCACATTGAACAATACGGTCATGGTAGCCTAGAGCCGATGCCGGACTATCAGGTGCTCGATCAATTTGCTTTGGTGACGGATACAAGTCAGGCTAGAGGCGGTCAGGTATATATGATTCCGCCTTATAACTTCGGTGAATTAGAGAAGGAAGAAGTGCTGAGCGTTCTGGGTGAAGAGCTCATGGCAACTAATGTTGTATTACCCGAGCAAGCCGAGTACCTTATTGATCAAGTGCGAGAAGGGTGGCGAGATGTCTGAGAAGTTTGTGGCCCATTACGCCGAGGTTAATAGTCTATGCTTAGACTCTCCTGCAGGTCAATTTGCCTATGGGCTTGAAACATTGCATGATGGCCGAATAAGGACACTGCCTTCCTTTGATCAGGATCTCAATCATCAAGGTCAAATACCTCCTCTAGACGCTTCTAAATATAGAAGTATGGCTGGTATATATTTGTCCGACGAGGTGCAGATGGTGCTAGGTGAGGACGCATGTGCCGTAGAATCCTTCTCATTTATTCCAAAAGATTATCTAAAGCTCGGTCGGGATAATTCGCGTCGACAGGTGTTTTTCGGTCAGCTGGATATAGAGGCGGAAGGGGAGGTTCAGTCCATCGATGTGGCTGTTAAGCCGTTCGTCCCTCAAGATTTTCATCATGCTACTCATGAAGTAGGCATGCTGCAATACATAGACAAAAAGAATCTACCGACTCTTGATGTGCTGGGTATCGTAATGGTACCGCAGGGTGAGACGCCCTGGTCGTATGCTGTTACACGCTTTGAGTCGAAGTTGGCTACATTAGAGAATCTGAATTGGCGCCAAATGGACGAGTCAGAGCGCTGGGCTCAATTACGGCCAGCCATTGATACCATGGCAGCGTTACATGCTGAAGCCATTTTTCATGGGGATTATGAATTCAAGAATGTAGGCATCGGCGAGGAAGTGCGAACAACTAAGATCATCGATCCGGAATTCGCCGTCAGTATGCGTGAAGTACTAACGCCATACGCTAATAACCCAGATGAGCGAGCTGCTGTAGTACGAAAGATGAGCGTCGATTTTGGCTCTCTTGCGACTTCAGTCCGCCAATATGTGTGTGATCCCAAAACAAGCGAGCGCGAAGATTTTGATGCAATGCTTGATCATGTTTATGCTCCCTATAGAGCTAAGCTACTGAGAATGGAAGAATCACCGTATCAGGATGTTCTTCTCGGGGCGCTTGATGAAGTCGTCGAAAAGAAGCGCCGCCAAGCGTACAACGAGTGGTAAGCATTCTCTTGACGCTCCTCTAGCACTTGATTATTATGAGTGCTATAGTTAGCACTCGCTGTATGTAAGTGCTAGCACGATCAACGGTAAGTCAAAGGAGGATGCATGAGCACGAATATCAAACCGCTTGCTGACTATGTTGTCGCGCAGACAGAAGAAGCTGAAAGTAAGACTGCCAGTGGCTTGTACCTGCCCGATAACGCCAAGGAAAAGCCCAAGACTGCAAAGGTTGTTGCAGTCGGCCCCGGCCGGATTGGTGACGACAATGAGCGTGTGCCGATGACGGTGAAGGTCGGTGACCGGATTATTTATAAGAGTTACAGCACGACTGACGTAAAGGTGGGTAAAGACGAATACCTGCTGCTAAAAGAGGAAGATATCCTCGCGACGGTCGAATAATCTTGGTAAACACGTAAGAGTAGGGAGTATTTATGGCTAAAAAAGTATTTTATGATGATGATGCCCGCCGCCGCGTGCTCGAGGGCGCAAAAATCTTGTATGACGCCGTCAAGACGACGATGGGTCCAAAGGGCCGTAATGTTGTTATCAGTAAGAGTTTTGGTGCGCCAACCGTTACTCACGACGGTGTGACGGTTGCTAAAGGTGTGGAAATCGCTGATGTTGACGACGAAACGCTC
>DATHYB010000033.1:0-3385 GCA_035459365.1 Candidatus Limnocylindrales bacterium | reverse complement strand
GATTAGACAGGCCACGTTTTTGTCCGTACAAAAAAACTAAAATCACGGACATATAAACTGAAGTACAATTTCCGGTCAAAAATAGACTGGAAAGAGCACCACTCATTCCGAGGTCAGCTAATCGGCAGCCAAGCACGTGGGTTTTAAGAAACCACGTAAAAAACCTTTGCACCTTACCCAAAAAACACCTCCCAAAACTCCACCTCACACATAAGTCTCTCACTATTGAACGCTTGCTCGCCCAGAAGTTCGAAACATCGCTCTCTGTGGGTTTCGTCGCATACTTCCAGGCAATCAAACAAGCGCTCAACAACAAAAACAAAAACTTTACACCACAAAAACAAAAAAGCTGGCTGCTGATTAGGTGACCTTGCGAAGACAAACCTATGGACCATCAGGCGCATTTGCCCCTATGCTTCAAAAGTTTATCAACATTCCTGCAACGTCAGAGATATAATTCTCCAAGTTCACAGGTACCCGCATACCAAGGAACATATGTTCCATAAAACAAAAATCACCAAACCAAAAATAAAAATTTCTGGGCATAGTCCTAGGGAAACCCGCCCTATCAGTTTAGAATAGATGCACATAGTTGCAGTAAAGGAGCTGAGAGGCACACCGTATCGCGGCGAAAGCTGTGACGCGGTCGCTGTACTGTACTCTGTAGACCCTCAGATTGATGCCGACGCTACCCGTGATGCTTCTCTAGCTACACGGCTCGCAGACAGGTAGTTGCTTCGAAGTCCGCAGGCGTACCTACAGCCTCACATCATGACACAAGATAACATAAGGGAAGATAGTCTCCATGTCCCGGTACTTCTTCATGAAGTGCTTGACGTGCTGCGTCCGTTAGCAGGGGAGCGATACCTCGATTTGACGGCCGGCTACGGCGGACATGCTGCCCGCATCTTAGAACGCACCGGTTCGACCGAACATTCAGTACTTGTAGATCGTGACGAAAATGCTGTCCGTGAGCTTCGTGCTCGCTTTGGACCGAATGTCCGTATTCTCCATCAAGACTTTTTCAGTGCAACCGAACAACTCGAAGCAGCAGGGGAGCAGTTTGACCTTATTTTAGCTGATCTTGGTGTCTCATCGCCGCATCTCAATGATGCTCATCGGGGCTTTTCTTTGACCCAGGATGGGCCGCTTGATATGCGCATGGACCCGCGGCAGGAGCTGACGGCGGAACGAATCGTCAATACCTATTCAGAACTAGACCTGATTGACATTCTCAAACGCTACGGTGAAGAGCCAAAGGCCCGAACAATCGCCCGTACGATTGTGACGTCTCGTCCGCTGCGGTCAACGACAGCGCTGGCAGATGTTATTAGACGAGCCTGGCGCGGTCATAGTAAAGTCCATCCGGCTACCCGAACTTTTCAAGCCATACGCATTGCAGTTAACGATGAGCTCGGGCTCCTGCAAGAAAGTTTGCCGAAGTGGATTAATTTACTTACGCCTGGCGGTCGGATCGCTATAGTATCTTTTCAGAGCCTAGAAGACAGGCTGGTGAAGCAAACGCTTGCAGAACACAGTGGTGACCGGTACGACGCAGACCTACAGATTTTGACCAAACGACCTATCACTGCAAGCCATGACGAACTCGTTCACAATCCGCGAGCCCGCAGTGCAAAACTACGAGCCGCAGTGAAAATAAACAAATCAAAATAAATGGAGGGTAATCCCATGCCAATTCAAATCAAATCTTCAAGCCGTTCTTACAAAGTTCAGGTTAAAGTAGTCTAAGACTATACACAGAGAGGTCGGGCGGGGCAGTCTATGCTCCCTCGACCTCTGAAGCTTCCGGTCCTGACAAGTTCTGACTGCTGACCTTGAAACAAACACCTAATACCAAAAGGAGTAGTCTATGACATACTCTAGTTCTCTTGCTATGACCCGGAACCAGCGCTTCGCCGCCCGGAACCAGAATGCCGTAGACTTTCGCCGGGCGTCCGCTGGCCTTGGTCCGATTAGCAATACAATTATCCTGATCGTGCTGGCATGTCTGCTTGGACTTTTGTATCTGACGCAGGTAACAAAGACTAATGCCTACGGCTATCAGATCAATACACTCACAGAACAACAAGCCCAGCTGAAGAGTGAGCATGACGACCTCGAAGTCGCCTCCGCGCGCCTTCAGTCGCTTGACCGCGTCCAGCAAAGTGCTGAAGCGACTGCAATGGTTTCAACTGCACCAAGCGCCACTGTCCGAAACTAACAGATTTCAGCCTATTCTGAGGAGTCCTATCACGGTATACTACAAATAGCTTATGGCAACACTCCAGCCTGAAGATGTTCGGTCTATTTCTCGAGTGCGTATCTGGTACGCGCTGCTTTTGCTATTGATTGCTATTTTTGCTGTCCGCCTCTTTTATCTGCAGGTAATTCGGTATGACCATTTCAAAACTGCCGCTCTCAGTGACCAACTGAAGCAGTACGAGATACCTGCGACCCGTGGTGCAATCCTCGCCTACGACGGTGGCAAGACGATTCCAATTGTCCTCAATCAAAAACTCTATACCCTGTACGCCGATCCGTCATTTATTAAAGACCCTACGAAGGCTGCTCGTGACGTACGAAGCATTATCGGCGGTGATGCAGCACGCTATGAATCACTCATGAGTACCAAGGATAGCCGCTATGTGATCTTAGCTAAAAAGTTATCTCCTGAGCAACATGACAAAATTACGAAACTTGAGTATCCGGGGCTCGGCACGCAGCGGCAAGATTACCGCACCTATCCTCAGGGAACATTAGCAGCGCAAACGCTTGGTTTTGTGAATGATGAGGGCAAGGGGGTCTATGGTGTCGAGCAGGCCCTTAATGGGGAGTTCACAGGAACACCCGGCGAGCTCAAGGCTATTACTGACGTCCGTGGAGTACCGCTTGCTGCCAATGCTGGTAATATTCAGAAGCCGGCAGTGGCCGGGAAGGACGTGCTGCTAACACTTGATATTGCCATGCAAAAACAGCTGGAACGAATTTTGGCGGATGGCGTTAAGCGGGCGAAGGGCCAGACAGGCAGTGCACTGATTATGGACGTCAAAACGGGGGCGGTGAAGGGTATGGCGAATTATCCTTCGTATGACCCGGCCCAGTACAACAAAGTCGAGGACGGATCGCTGTTTGCCAACGCCGCCGTCACCAATGCCATTGAAGTTGGTTCCACCATGAAACCGCTGACTGTTGCCGCCGCACTCGATTCCGGAGCGGTGCGCGCTAATCAAACCTATGCCGATCCGGCCAAGTACAAAGTCGACGATTTCAATATTACTAACATTGAGGAAGACGGCGGACCGGGCACGCGCAGTGTGACTGATATTTTGAACATGTCGCTTAACACTGGGGTGACATGGCTGCTGATGCAAATGGGCGGCGGTAC
>DATHYB010000032.1:0-18197 GCA_035459365.1 Candidatus Limnocylindrales bacterium | reverse complement strand
TTTATTGACAGTAACCTGGTCGAAGTTACTTTGTCCTGACACAGTAATGCCAGGCAACGACAGGGCCCCACCGACACGGATGGTGCCGGCTACATCGAGGCTATCCCGGACGAGGACTTTGCCGGCAAAGACGGCGTTCGACTGCACGCTCAGGACTTGCTTGGGGTCACCGACGGTAGCGTCGGTGTTGGCTAGCTGTTTGAGCGTATCAGTTGATAATTGCTGGCTGGCGATAGGCTTATCTTCAGCCTCTTCAGCCTTTTGTTTTTGCTGTGACATGGCGGTCACGAGCACAACACCGCCAGCAATCAGTAGGACGAGTATAAAGAGCAGGAGGTAGATGTTAACTTTATGGCTCAGGCGCTTCAGCGGAGAAACTTTTGGCTGCGGAGCGTCGGTAGATACACTCGGCGTGCTGCTAGATGATGGCCCGTCGAGCGAGTCGGATTCCAAAGAAGAACTGTCGCTTGCATCTACGACTGATGAGTCTTTCTTTTCCAAACTGTCTTCGTTGTCTGTTTTTGCCATAGTAGCCTAATCTACGTACACTATACTAGATCTATATATAAACGTAAACGGAATTGTCAAAATTGCGCTTATGCTGCACACTAGTATAGTGCATATGGTTAGCATCCGACAATTTGGAGCTGCGTTTGTCTTGTGTCTCCTGATGACGCTGTCTTATACGCCGTCCGTCCAGGCTGCCTTATCAAATTCAACTAACTACGGTGTCAGTGAAGTCCAGTTCGGAAGCGGCGGTGAGCTCAGGGCCTGTTCATCGAGCTATTGTAGTAAACAATCTGCCGGCGAGCTCACGGTAGGCAACACCGGAAGTGCGAATTACCAGGCCCAAGCGGGCTTCAATACCGACCGCAATGTATTTCTTGAAGTAACGGCTGCCGGTTCTCCTATCAACCTTGGAGATCTCGACTCTATCACCACGGCCAAAGGTAGTACGACGTTCTCCGTTAAGACTTATCTGGCATACGGTTATAACGTTATTATTGAGGGCAGTGGACTGAAGCATGCCGGTACCGGACAGGCTTTGGCGAATATGACGACGACTGATATATCACGGCCGGGCACTGAACAGTTCGGCATAAACCTTCGTCAAAACACCACGCCGCTCGTCGGAGGTGACGTTACTCATAGCCCGGATAGTAGCTTTGGATTTGGTGCGGCGGCACCCGGGTATGATACGGTTGATAACTTCCGCTTCAACCCTGGTGAAACGATTGCTCAGTCTCCGAAGAGCAGCGGCACGACCAACTACACCATATCTGCAATTGCCAATGTGGATACTACTGCGAGGGCAGGTGTCTATAAGGGCAGGATGGTTGTCATTGTCGTTCCAACTTTCTAGTTCATTAGAGCAGTAGAGTAATGCTTGCTTCAGAATTATGCTTATGCTAAGCTGCAGGTACACCAGCAAAAATCAAAAAACAATTTAAGGAGATAGAATGAAAAGCTTTAAACGCTTGGTCACTGCGCTGGCCTTTACAGTTGCTGTTGTAGCTCCTGTGGTTGTGTCTGGCGATGCCTACGCAGCCGGCCAGTTCTCGCCCAGGAAGATAACAACCAGCAGCTCCGCGCCCGGTGGCGTCTCTACCGACGCTAACGGCGCAACTGTCGCCAAGGGTTCGGGTGGCAATGGTGCCTTTGCAAACCACAAGTTCGACTTCACAACCAGTACTGGCGGTTCAATTGCACGGGTGCTGCTACAGTACTGTACGACACCACTGCTTGACACGCCTTGTACGGCGCCATCAGGTATGGATGCCAGTACGGTAGCCTCCGTTGCTGCCCAGAGCGGCTTCGGCCTCAACACGGTATCACTTGATACTACGACGGTCGCTAACGCAGGTGGTATCTTTGCCACATCGCCATGCTCTGGTGCTTCGCCATTCCGGACGAACTGCATCCTGTTGCAGCGGACGGCAGACACTATCGCAGCCTCCACGGCATTGTCCACGGCATTTGGTACAGGTACAGGCACTGACTGGATCAAGAACCCAACGTCTAATGGTACATATTTCGTTCGAGTCTACACCTTTTCTGACACTGGATATGCTACGCAGATAGACGGTGGTGGTACTGCTTTCGCTATTAACACGCAGATCGACATCACTGCCAAGGTCCAGGAAAAGTTGAACTTCAGCGTAGCGGCCACAGCAGTTACGCCAGGAACAAGCTGTTCTCCGCTTACTGGTACTGGTGCACTCAAACTTGGTGATGCTGATGGTGTACTAGACATCGCCACTGCCTACGCTGCACACTCCTACTTCCGCGTGAATACGAACGCGACTAATGGTACGAAGATTCTGTATTCTGGAGATACGCTGAAGACTGCTGGGGGTACGGACGCCATTACAGCGCTAACCACTACTCCAGCATTCAGTACTCCTGGCACCCCGCAGTTCGGGCTCGGACTTGACTCCGCTAACACGCAAGCTGGAGCTGGCCATAGCTTTACGAACCTCGTGGCAACTGCTCCTTACGACGACGCAGATGGTGCTATAAACCCTGCCGGAGCTACCCTTGGTACGGATGCGCGGTTCGCCTTCGATACAACGAGCGTATCTGCACCGAAAGAAGTTGCAGGATCAACCGGTACGATCACGTGTGACACGGGGTCTGTCCGATACCTCGGTAACATCTCGACGACCACCAAAGCTGGTGTCTACAAGACGACCATTACTTACATAGCTGTTCCTACCTACTAATTTCAGTAGATAGCGCGACAAAACAACACCTCTGAGCTGGCAGGGGTGTTGTTTTTGTGATCAAGGATTGATACCGCTTATTCTAAAAATGACAATTGGTTGTTACAATAGACTGGTCACAGAAAAGCAAACACGCAGAGTGTGTATAACGGAGAGGGTAGTATGAAACGAATAACCGTAACGGCATTGAGCATACTCGTGCTCATGTTGAGTGCCATGCCATCAGGTTCTGTATCGGCCGCATCAAATAGTCTTGGCGTAAACCCGAGAAGGGATTATGTGGTTAAGGCCGGGGATGAATTAACGGAAACTCTTGTAGTCTCTAATTTGAGTAAAACCGAAGATTTGAATATTACTGTCAGGATCGTGGACTTTGAGGCTAAAGACCAGACAGGTTCCCCTTCATTGCTCCTGAAGCGTCAAGAGCCGACCCGCTGGTCCTTGAAGCCGTACATCACCTTGCCTAAAACTGTCACGGTTGCAGCAGGTAAGTCCACAGACGTACCATTTACAATAACAATTCCAAAGGACACTGGGGCTGGTAGCTTTTATAGCGCTATCCAGTACTCGACTGACGGCGGGGATTCGGGCCAAAACGTTACTTTGGCAAGCTCGAGTGCTACTCTCATGTTTGTGCGCGTCCCAGGCGAAGCCCGCAACAACCTGACGCTTGAGAACTTCGGTGCGTTTACGCCGAATGCTGATAGGTCAAGCGGTGCATATGCAACCTTCTATGGCTCTGCCGCTCCGAAGTACCTCTCGTATGCCCTTAATAACAAAGGAAACGTTGCCGAACAGCCAGTTGGCAGTGTCAGCCTGAAGAATATGTTCGGTAAGGAAGTGTCGATTATCGAAGACGCTAACCCTTCCAAGAACATTGTACTCATAGATCAAACGCGTCGTATCGACCTCTGCCTCAATGAGGAGCGCGGAGAGCGGAAAGATCCTGATACTGGGCGGACCGTCGAAACAGTAGACTGTAAGGACTTCAAGCTGATGCCTGGCCGCTATACTGCCCAGTTGGCACTTCTCTATGGCGATAATGGCAGTTCGTCCCGTGAGCTGAATGCGACGGCAAGCTTCTGGTACTTGCCGGCCTGGTCGATCATCCTGCTGGTAGTCGTGCTGGCGCTCATAGCCGGTCTAGTATACTTCATAGTTCGTAAGCTGAAGGGTGGTCGCCGCGGCGCACGACGCTAGCTCTAACTAAGCTTTGTAAACCAAAAGAGCGCTTTTTGGAGCGCTCTTTTGGTTGAAGTATGGTTTCCTTATTAAACATGCAAAAATAAGCATAATCATACTTGCATTATTCAAAACGCTTGTGCTACACTCAGGACGTAACCCCAAAAAATAAACAAAATACAAAAATAAAGGAGAAAGCATGACTTTCAAGAGAAAGGTGCGCCGCGCCGGCTATCTGCTAGCAGCTATAGCTTTTACGCTGGGTATCGTCTCCGCCGTCAAGCCGCAGCCAGTAGAGGCGTACGGTTTACTAGCTAGCCGTTCCATTCGTCTGAGTAGCTCGGCTAATGGTGCGACCAATACGGCATATGCTGTTGGTTTCAATACGGTCACTGACGGCCAGACGGTCGGATCGGTGGTCATTAAGTACTGTGGAAACAGTCCGATCATTGGCGAGACATGTACCGCCCCAACTGGTTTCAATACGAACTTCTCAACCTTAACGCTCAACAGCCTTACGGGTAACATCACTGGTCTGACAATCAACACCCTTTCGAGTACATCGAACATGCTCCTCTTGACCCGTACTGCCGGTGCTGTCGCCAACGGACCGGTAAGCTTTGTGCTCGGCAATGGTACTACGAATGGTATTACCAATCCAACGAACAGTAATACGACGTTTTATGCCCGTATCCTCGTCTTTCCATCCAGCTCTCCTGACTTGACCCAATCCGGCGAAAACACGGCGACTGACGCCGGTGGTACTGCCATGAGTACGGCAAATGTCCTGAATGTCACCGCTAAGGTCCAGGAAACGCTCATCTTCTGTGTCTATACTGCTTTGAACTGTGCCGGAGGTGGGAGCGCAGTGAACCTGGGTGACGCAAACGGAGTACTCTCTGACACAACCACAACCTATACCAGTACTGCCAACTTCGATCTCGCCAGCAACGCCCTCGGCGGTGTAGCCGTCAAGCTAAAGGGAGATACATTGACCTCGGGTGCCTTTACTATCTCTCCTCATGGTGCTGTCTGTACTGCCGACTCGACAGCTACGAGCGTTGAACAGTTCGGTCTGAGAGTCAGCGCCGTAGGTGCGGGCCAAACTGCAGCATCGCCACTGCTGTACGGATGTCTGACAGGCAATCATACATTTGATGTAGCCAATACCAACACGACATATGGCCAGGACATTGTAACTACTCCTGGTGCCACTGACCGCTCAAGCTCAACTATCGAACTTGCTGCCAAGGCTGCAGGTACGACAGAGGCTGGTATCTACACGACGACACTTCAGTTAATCGCAACTGCTACCTACTAAATTCTTAAAGAACCGAAAGACTCGTATGCGGTTGCGATTACTACTCTTAAAAACGCGGCATCGGACACGGCTGATGACTGCACTGGTACTAGCTGTGATTATGTTCAGTGCCGCGCTGCCTGTTATGATCTTCGGTTCAGCAGAAGCTGAGCTTTTGGGCTTTCGCCGTTTGCAGCTGTCAGATTCGTCTATTTCTAGTACGAATGTAGAGTACAACTTCAGTTTCAATACAATCACTGCCGGACCGATCGGTTCGATCCGTTTTGAGTTTTGCTCGAATTATCAATACAACACGGGCGACCCTTGTACGCCTCCGCCTGGCTTTGACGCTCAAACTGCTGCTTTGTCAGCGCAATCGGGTATAACGAACTTTGTGCTTGATACTGATGTTTCGACCCCGAATAAGATCGTCATCGGACGGACGGTCGCAGATTCTGAATCACCGCAACCACTCGGCTACGTTTTTTCTAATATTATTAATCCATCTGCCGTCGCTAGTTATTATGTACGTATTTCCGTACATTCTTCATTTGACGGCAGCGGGCCGGAGATGGACTCAGGCGTGGTTGTGTTCGCGACTAACATCGGGATCGAGATAACCACGGAAGTGCCGCCGTACCTGCTGTTTTGTACGGGTATTACCATCGAGGGCTTCAACTGCGGTACCGCCGAGGGGAACTTCGTCAATTTTGGAGAGCTATCGAGCCGTACGTCGCGCACGGGTACGTCACAGATGCTGGCAAGTACTAATGCTGCGTTTGGCTACAGCATTACGCTGGCAGGAGAAACCATGACGGCTGGCAACAACACTATCCCAGCCATGAACGGTGAAGCGTCACGGCCTGGTACAAGCCAGTTTGGCATCAACGCCCGGATTAACTCAGCTCCCAATGTCGGGGCTGATCCAGAGGGTAATGGCTTGACTAATCCAGCTGCCGGCTATGACACGCCGAATAGTTTCCGCTTTCGCAATGGTGAAATTATAGCCAGCAGCAACAACACTGATGATTATCGCAAACTTACTGTCAGTTATTTAGTAAATGCTTCAGCCGGCCAGCCACCGGGAAGGTACGTCTCAACGATTTCGTATATATGTCTGGCTAATTTCTAATAGTTCTTATGCTTCTCTCTTGGCAAACCGCTAGCGGTTTGTTATTATGCTTGCAAGAAGTCTAAGTGAGAGGGAACTATGAACAAGGCGCGGGGACTGCTAGCTGTTCTTATAGCTGGGGCCATTATGCTTGCTGGAGAGGTTGTACCAGCTGCCGCTCAGTCTGCAGGTAAAGCAAACGGGCAGGGTAATGGTCTGAAGATCGCGCCGGTGCGTTCTGATTTGACGATTGAAAAAGGTTCAAACCGGACGGTCACCATTACCGTCGAAAACATTACGGCTAGCCCAATCAATCTTCGGGGAATCACCAATGATTTTGTGCCGAGTGACGATGAAAGCGGCGAGCCGCGGATTATCCTCGATGAAAAGCAGAGCGCACCAGGCAATAGCTTTAAGTCTATTGTCGGACCCCTGAGCTCACTCAGGTTGCTGCCGAACGAACGAAAAGAAGTCCGCGTGACATTGTCGGTACCAGATAAAGCCGCCAGTGGCGGTTACTATGGCGCTGTCCGTTTTGTTCCTGGCGATAGCGAAAATGATAAAAATGTTGCACTCACAGCGAGTGTCGGTACCATTTTCTTGGTCCGTGTGCCCGGGCAAATTAGCGAGAAGCTCAGCGTTGAGAGCTTGGGAGTCTCTCATGAGGGCCGTTCCGCATCTTTGTTCAATTCAGGCCCAGTTACTATAGACACTCGCTTCCGCAACTTCGGCAATGTGCATGTCCAGCCTTTTGGTAAAATCTTTGTCAAAAACTTCTCCGGCAAAATTATCGCCGAAATGGAGCTCAATAACGTCCAGCCGCGTGGTAGCGTCTTGCCAAACAGCGTTCGGAAATTCAATAATCCTGTAAAAGCTGAAGGTCTCTTTGGACGGTACACCGTTGAAGGTAGCTTCGGTTACGGCAGTAATGGTGAACTACTCCTGGCCAAGAAAACCTTCTATGTCATCCCATTCAAGTTGATTGGTACGATTGCGGTCATCTTACTCTTCCTCGTCTTCGGCCTGCCGCGCCTGATCCGTGCTTACAACCAGAGAATTATCCAGAATGCCCAGCCGAAACGGCCGGCCAGACCGACGCGTGCAACCTCTAAACCTCCGAGGTCGCGCAAAGAGTAGAGACATCCAACACCAATCGCCAAAAACGGCAAACAAAGACAAAATGAACCGCAATCAAAAAATAACCGCATATATAAAACGCCTGCAGCATCTCGCGATGACTGCTGCGTTTTTCTATGCGTCGTTGCTCAGTTTGTTTCCGTCGATCGCCGATGCGTACAATCAGATCGCTAACCGCTCGATCCAGCTCAGCAGCACTGCCAGCGGGGCGACCAATGTAGCTTACAAAGTAGATTTCACGACGATCGCGGATAGCCCGAGTATTGGATCTGTCGTCGTCAAGTTTTGTAGTAACAGTCCGATCCTCGGCGACTCTTGTGCCGTCCCGACTGGATTTGATACCAAGCATGGGACTTTGGAGCTCAATGCAGTAACCGGAAATATTACGGGTTTAAGTATCGACCGGCTCAATAGTACTGCCAATAAAGTCGTCCTGACTCGTACCGCCGGCGCGGTTGCCGCCGGTGCTGTCAGCTTCACCTTTGGCAACGGTGTCACGAACGGTATAACGAACCCTGCCAACCTCAATACGACATTTTATGCCCGCATCATGACTTTCACGACGACAGACGGCTCAGGCAGTGAATCAGCTGACTCAGTTGACGCTGGTGGTATCGCCATGAGCACCGCCAACCAGCTAAACGTAACGGCTAAAGTTCAGGAATCTCTGCGCTTTTGTGTCTATACCGGCTTGGACTGTTTGGCTGGAGGAAATGCAGTAACGCTCGGAGACGCCAATGGTGTACTCGAAAACACTGCGACGACATATACATCGACGGCTAAGTTCGATGTTTCCAGCAATGCCGTCAGCGGCGTATCAGTCAAGATAAAAGGCGATACCCTGAAATCAGGATCCTTCGATATTGCTCCGCATGGGGCAACATGTACGGCAGACTCTACTGCGTCTAGTGTCGAACAATTCGGACTGCGAATGAGTGTGCTTGGCACGTCGGCTACGGCGACTGCTCCCTACAACTGTGCTGCAGGATCCCATGGCTTCGACCTGGCGAATGTCAACACGATCTATGGCCAGGAGCTGGCTAAAACGGCAGGCGCAACTGACCTAGCGACCAGTGAGATCGAACTGGCGGCCAAATCAGCAAATACCACTGAAGCCGGTGTCTATACGAGCAAACTGACACTTATCGCAACGGCAACTTACTAGGGATAAGGATTGTAAATCTGAAGAAATTTCAGTATGGTAAAAGCATAACCACATAAAGACTATGAAGCAGAAAAAGACAATTTGGCGGATCCGCATGATGACCTGGCTAGTGGCTGCCGTGTTTGCTACTGTCTCAATTGCTTCGGGCGGTATGTTGTCCGCTCAGACGAAAATACCGCCTCCGGGGCCAAAATCGGGTTCAGTGGGGCTTGAAGGTACTATCTCTTCTCCTCCGCCATCGAGAGCTGCGACGATTACGACTCCCGTCAATGGCAGGGCATTTACTTCGACGCCCATCACGGTCAATGGTCTCTGTCCGCAGGGCACCATGGTCAAACTCTTCTCGAACAATATCTTTGTTGGCTCGGTGCGTTGTACGAATGGAAGTTATAGCCTCCAGATCGACCTCTTTAGCGGTGCCAATGATCTGGTAGCCCGGGTCTTTGATGATTTGGATCAAGCCGGTCCTGATTCCAACATAGTACGGGTCACATTCAATGATGCCCAGTTTAATGCCTTTAGTAGCCGCGTGACCCTGACGAGTAACTATGCGCGTCTCGGTGCGAACCCCAGCCAGACAATTAGCTGGCCGATTATCCTCAGTGGCGGTGTCGGACCGTATGCCATCAGCGTTGACTGGGGTGATGGCAAGCCGCTGACGCTCAAAAGTATTCCCTTTGCCGGTAACTTCAATGTTGACCACATTTACGATTCCGCTGGTGTGTACCGTATCATCGTCAAAGCCACGGATGCGAATGGCCTGACAGGCTACCTGCAGCTGATTGGTGTCGCCAACGGTGAGGTCAAGGCCGCGGGCGTTGCTACTAAAGATGGTACGGGAAGCACGACGGTTATCAAAGAGACTAAGTACAGCCTGATGCCGTCGTTGATTGCGCTGCCGCTTATCCTGGCAACATTCTGGCTTGGCCGGAAGTACGAAATCCAGCGTCTGCGCCGCCGTATCGAGCAGACTGCCTCAGCTGAATACAGTGCCTAGCCAGTAGCATTTTAGCTGAAAATCTGCTATAATTGACCGGTTTATGACGCATGTACAAACTCCTGTAGTCCAGGGTGTCCAGCAGGCCCAACGAAAGGTCTATGTCGGCATGTCCGGCGGCGTTGACAGCTCCGTAACGGCAGCGCTGCTCAAGGAGCAGGGATACGACGTCACCGGCGTCTACATGAAAAACTGGAGCCAGGATTTGCCCGGCTTTGCCTGTCCCTGGAAGCAAGATTACCAGGATGCCAAACGGGTGACAGTACAGCTCGGCATCCCTTTTAAGCTGTATGACTTTGAGACGGAGTACCGCGAGCGGGTGGTGGACTATATGTTCGACGGCTACCGGGCTGGTATAACGCCAAACCCGGACATAATGTGCAACCAGGAAGTGAAATTTAAACTGTTTTTGTCGGCTGCACTTGAAGATGGTGCGGATATGATCGCGACGGGTCACTATGCTCGCAGTCGGGGCGGACAGCTCCTTGCCGGTGTAGACGGGAATAAAGACCAAAGCTACTTCCTGTATCGCGTAATGTCTGAAGCACTCGAGCATTCTTTGATGCCAGTCGGTGAATATGAAAAGCCTGTTGTACGCGAGTTGGCGCGGAAGTACGGTCTGGCGACCGCCGAAAAGAAGGATAGCCAGGGGATCTGCTTTGTCGGCAAAGTAGGTATCAAAGAGTTTCTGCAGCAATTCGTCGAGACCGAGCCTGGTGCCATCATTGATGCTCAAGGAAGGGAAATTGGGCAGCACGAAGGAGCGCTCTTTTATACTATCGGCCAACGGCACGGCCTGAATGTCGGCGGTGGGCTACCCTACTATGTTATCGGCAAGGATATGGATAAGAATGAAGTCTACGTCACGAATGATCTGCAGGACGGGCGGTTATGGCATAAGGAGGTCAGTATCACGAGCGCCCACTGGATAAATGACGAGCCTCAAGATGGAGGCCGCTACCAGGTGCGAACACGCTACCGGGCGCCACTCGTACCATGTACGCTTCAGCGCTCTGAGACTGGCTGGGTAGTACAAATGGACGAAGAAGTCCGCGCCCTGACGCCTGGACAATCAGCCGTTGTATATGAAAAAGACCGCGTCGTCGGCGGTGGAATTGTTATGTAAGTTGTTGTGTTACTCCCCTTGCCGATATGAAAAACTGCTGGTGGCAGTCGACACATCGGCAAGGGTTTCGCACCTCTCAAGCTCAGGCGGATGACCGCATGTATGGGAATTCCCGAATCTGGATGACTCGGTTTCGTGCTAGTAGACCATGCGTGCGGCGCAGTGAACTCTGATGAGAACATGCAACTACGCGCTGATCGTCTATGGGTACTGTGGGCCGCCCAGGTTTCGCATGAAGCCCATGAAGCCTTGGAAGACTTCGACTCCCGGACCGAGGAAGAACTCTGCCACACCGCCGAGCACGTCATTGGTGTAGAGACCGATGGTGAAGAACACCAGTGCGATCAATCGGGGGAGTGAGGGTTCGGAGCGGTAGGCCCAGAACGCCAGCCAGGCGAAGAAGAATGTCAGCGCCGTGACTACCCATGAAGCCCAGGCCGCGTTCTGGACGACTGCCCCAGCTGCGTCATTGAGCCATCCCTTGAGCCGACCAGCCCGAGTCGTCTGAGACAGGGGACCGACGACGAAGAAGAAGGCGATGACAGCAGCGATCGTGTTGTCGAGCGTGATGCGCTTCGGCAGCAGCGAATTGATCAGGGCGAACAACAGCAGCAGGACCAGCCCTCCATAGAGCGCGGCGAGCCAAGCCGGGAAGTTGTTGACCAGAACCTCGTCGTACGGTTCGGTCGCCAGGATCATCGTGGACAGCGCGGTGTCTGTCTGAGCGAGAAGTGCGAGCACGGGAACCACGTTCCAATCTTGGGTAGACGATGTGATCGTGCTGAAAACAGTATAATCACATATTGAACGTATGGGCAATCAATACATCATAAAATGCTATCAAATCGAATATGTGATCGGGTATACATTTTATGAACAAAATTCTGTCAAAGACATTAAAAGGGTAGAGACTATATAGATGAGTGAAATGCTATGGATTAGCAGCAATCCTGCCCCTACCTCTGGTACAATACGTGCTATGAATGCTCAAGAAATCCGCAAAGCTTATCTCGATTTTTATCAGCAAAAGGGACATGAAATCATCCCGCGCGCGCTCCTCGTGCCTCAGAATGACCCGACCACCCTCTTTACCGGCTCGGGCATGCAGCCGATGATCCCGTATCTGCTTGGGGAAACTCACCCGAGCGGCAGGCGTCTGGCCAATAGTCAGGTTTGTCTGCGCGCCCAAGATATAGACGACATCGGCGATGACAAACACACGACATCCTTCGAGATGCTCGGCAACTGGAGCCTAGGGGATTACTTCAAGACAGAGCAAATCCAGTGGATGGCTGAGTTTTTATTTGACGTGGTCGGGCTCGATCCGCAGCGTGTCTACGTCTCGTGCTACATTGGCAATGAAAAATACGGTATCTTACGTGACGAGGAAGCAATCAGCTTATGGCGGCAAGAGTTCGAAAAGCGGGGCATTGACGCTAAAGTGGTCGCACTTGGCTCGACTGAGAGCGGCGACAAGCTTGGCATGCAGGGCGGCCGCATCTTTCTCTATGACGGCAAGGAAAACTGGTGGAGCCGCAACGGCAACGAAGACGGCACGCTCGTCGGCGACCCTTGTGGCCCGGACAGTGAAATGTTCTTTGACTTCGGAGAGCAGTACCACGATGAGGCGAAATGGGGAAGGGCACACCCGGCTAGCGATTCGCCGCGCTTCTTTGAGATCGGAAACAATGTCTTTATGGGCTACCGTAAAACTGAACAAGGTTTTGAGCCTCTCGTCGCACCAAACATTGACCACGGCTCAGGCTTGGAGCGTATCGCTGCTGCAGCCATCGACAGTCCAGATGTCTACAAAATCAGCCTTCTGAAACCGATTATCGAAAAACTAGAAGAAATCTCTGGCAAATCCTACGAGAGCCACACCGAGAGCATGCGGGTTATCACAGACCATCTCCGCGGTGCGACCTTCCTCGCGGTCGATGGCATTACGCCGTCCAACAAAGAGCAGGGGTATGTGATGCGTCGGCTGATGCGCCGGGCGATTATGAAAGCGTTCAACTTGGGTATTGAACAGAACTTCCTGGAGCAGGTCGTGCCGGTCATCGCTGACCTCTATAAAGATGATTTCCCAGAGGTAGCAGCTAAGCGTGACGAGGTAATCGTCGTACTCGTCAAAGAGGAAAAAGTCTTCCGGCAGACGCTGCGGAAGGGCCTGCAGGAACTTACTAAGATAGCTCAAAAGAGTAACGGAATCGTATCTGGCGAGTCCGTCTTTACTCTCTATGACACATACGGTTATCCAACAGAATTAACAAGCGAAGTTGTTGGCACGGTCCTGGAAAACATCCGGCTGTCAGACGACTGGCAGGCTCAGTTCAACGCCAAAATGGCCGAACAGCGCGCCCGATCCCAAACCGCCGCCAAAGGTACCTTCAAGGGCGGTTTGGGTGGTCAAACCTTGCAGCACAAAAAGTATCACACAGCGACGCACTTGATGTACCAAGCACTTCGTGACGTGCTCGGCGGCCACGTGGTGCAGCGCGGCTCGAACATTACTGAAGAACGGCTGCGCTTTGACTTTAATCACGATGACAAGATGACGCCGGAGCAAATCAAGCAGGTCGAAGACATCGTCAACGAACAGATCAAACAGGACCTCAAAATCAGCTGGGAAGAACACCCTACTGACAAGGCAATCAACGAACTCCATGCACTCGGCCAGTTTGGTGACCGCTACGGGGAAACCGTCAAAATCTACCGCATGCAAGCTGACGGTGCCGAGAAACCATATAGCTTTGAAATATGTGGTGGACCCCATGTTGAGCATACACTGCAGCTCATTGAAGATGGCAAAACCTTCAAGATAACCAAAGAAGAATCATCGAGCGCCGGGATTCGCCGTATCAAAGCGGTACTGGTCTAAGCAGTTTCGTCATAGCGCGGGCTGCGTAGCTTGTGAACGGCTCTAATAGCTTTCCTAAGTTGTTGTGTCTAATACAAGAATATTGGTATCTATTTGTATTGAATTTGACGGGGAGCGGGTGTTTACTGGGATGTAGCTTCTTAATAAGTACGTAACTGCCCAAAGGAATGGGTAGGTGCGCCATATGCATAAGCATTCGATATAAGAACAAAGAAGTTGCGTCATATAAAAGTAACAAAGGCCATATACTATGAGTTCATCTCTTGAATCTATTCAACCTACGTATCCTTCGATAGATATTGAAAGTCCACATGAGACATATTTCCGGTATCCGGCATACATGGGTAAAGCATGTATAAAATTCTATGGTCAATTTCCGCCATCGCTTCAGATGGAGCCGAGCGGTACTGAAGAAATGCCTGAAGTAGATCTAGAGGTTCGAACGACGGCAACTGCCGCAGAGCTGTCTGCGCAAGATATGCTGTACCTTGACGCCCTGGATGCCGGGCAAGCTGCTGCACGTGCAGAATCACCTGCATCCTACCAGGCTGCCGCATAGCTCGCCTAAGTAGCTTGATTCTCACTGGACCAGCTCTAAGCATAAGGGTATAATCCCTAGAGAATGTTGCAGGGGGTAATGTCGATATTGAGTGGTGCGGTGCTGCTGTTTGCTGCCGTCCCGACTGGTACATCGTACAAACTGGAGAGTTATGGGGTCGGTTCGGGCGGTACGTCCAACTCAACGTCGTCGGCCTATGCCCTTGAAGGTATCAGTGGTGAAGTCAGCGGTACAAATATGTCCGGGACGGCCTACAACGCCGGCAGTGGTATGGTTACGACGCAGCTCGCGAATGTTCCAGCAGCGCCGACACTTACTAATCCGAGTAATTTTTATAATAAACTGCGTCTGGTCATCGACAACGGCAATAACCCGACTGACGCAGTCTTTGCGGTCGCTATCAGCACGGACGATTTCGCGACTACCCAGTATGTGCAAAATGACATGACCGTCGGAAATAGTCTCGGTATTGAAGACTATCAGACGTATGCTGCTTGGGGCGGTGCGAGTGGAGTAACGATTCTTGGTCTGCAGCCTGCTACGACCTACAAGGTTAAAGTCCGTGCCATGCACGGCAAATTTACCGAATCTGGATATAGTACGGCAGCCACTGCGGCGACCGTGAACCCGTCTCTAACATTTGATCTGGACGTGGCGGCTACCAACCTCGAAACCAACCCGCCGTATGATCTGGCCTTCAATGACTTGCTCCCCGGTGCAGTCATCAATAGCCCTTCAAAAATCTGGGTGGACTTCGACACGAATGGTGACAGCGGCGGAAACGTCTATGTCTATGCCAAAAATGCCGGTCTTAAGAGTGCGGCAGTTTCCTATACAATCGATGCATTGACAGGCGACCTTAGTGGAGTAAACCAAGGTTTTGGAGCCCAGAGCGCGTCGGCGGGGCAAACTTCAGGCGGCCCGTTCCTGGTCTCAAGTCCCTATGACGGAGCCAATGACATCGTTGGCATAACTGATACTAATATTCGAAAAATTTATTCATCGACCGCGCCTATAACTGCCGGCCGGTCATCGTTGGGCCTGAAGGCCAAGGTTACGCAGCTAACACCATCCTCCAATGATTATGCCGAGATCCTGACGGTGCTGGGGGCTGCGAGCTTCTAAGATGAGTATCTTTACGAGAAAAGAGCGGACGAAAAAACAACGCATTATGAGACGGCTGGTCGGGACTCTGCTCGTCCTCAGTGGGTTAGGGGTGGGAGTATATTCCGTACTGCAGATGATTTCTGGCCCGGCAGAGGGTACTGTCATCACGAGCATACCCGTTTCCCAAAATGAGAAGCCGCCCGTGGAACTTGAGCAATATGATGGCAAGTATCTTACCTTCGCCCGGCCTGTGACATATAGGCCTCAGTCTATGAAGCAACAGTCTGCTGCCAGCCTCGAGAGCCAGACGTTTGTCGCAACAGGCATGGCAAGTAAGGTGCTGGTCGTGACGGTCAGCACGCTGCCTGGTCAGCGCCTGGAAGACGATGCCTCATACTCGATGCGAAAGTTACATCCCGAAAAGTATAAACTGCAAGAGCTGAAGGTTAAAGGCGAGCGCGTGGTCCTGGCTTCCAGTCAGGCTGAATTTCAGGAAGTTGCCTTTTGGCCGCATCAAGGCAGGCTGCTGATATTTGCCCTCTCTGGTATGGCTGCGGAGCGTGAGGCTGTTATGGCCGAATATATGCAAATGCTCGAATCAGTTGCCTGGCTATAACAGGGAAAAAGCTGGGTATAACCGTTTGACATGGTTTAGCATAACCGCTAATATGGGAACTAGTTAGCATAACCGTAAAAGGTATATACATGAGTGGTAATCTGAGCAGGGGACGACGTTTAGCGCTGGTAGTGGCGTTTACTCTTGCGATAAATGCATTGTTGCCTACATTGGCATCAGCCGGGGCGCTGACCAATACCTATGTGCGTCTCAATCGGATGAGTGCTGGTACGCAAACATCAGCCCGGGTCGTCTTTAAGACGGCTGCTGGTGCTGCCGTTGAGGACAACGTTCGCGTCGACTTCAAGGCGGCCTGGACGAATGCTGCCGGAGCCGTTAATCTGACTCAAACCGTAGCTGTCGCAGCTTGCGCTACGGAAACGGGTGCTACCAGCTTGCCGGGCACTACTTTGTCTGCCGCCGGGAGCGGTGCTGTAATTACGGTATCGGGTGTTGCTGACCTGGCTGCTTCGACGGCCTACTGTTTTGATTTGACTTCAACATCCGCTGTGACACTGCCAACTGCCGGGGAGTACTATGTTGACGTCACTACCCAAACTGGAGGCACTGTTGTCGACGTTGCCAAGCTCGCTGTCCGTGTTGTGAGCAACGATAGCATTACGGTAACTGCCACCGTCCCCCCGACATTCAACTTCCAGCTCGATGCCAATACAACTGCTTTCGTGGGTGACCTGACGCCCGGTACGAAGCGGGAGACGACATCCCGGACTGTCACGGTTAATACGAATGCTAAAACAGGCTGGGTCGCCTGGCTGCGCAATGCTGATACGAATGGTCTGTACTCGGCCGGTGTTAACCATAATATTGCACCGACTACGCCAGGTACGGCTGTTGATGTTGATACTGCACTAACCACTGAACAGTATGTCTGGGGAGTCGATTCGTTGACACAGGTCGCCGGCGCTGGCACACCAGCCATTACAGCAGCGTACGACTCATCCGGTCTTACTAATGACGGGAGCGGTGTTGACAACGCCTACCGCCAGGTTGCTTCATCTACAGGTACGTCCCAAGATGCTGTTGTTACGCTTACCTCTAGCGCAACTATCTCCGGCATTACCCCTGCCAGCTCCGACTATACTGATGTTGTCCAGGTGATTGGTGCTGGTAATTTCTAGGCAGCTAGAATATTTTACCCAACTCCTTGGAGGCCTGGGATTATTTATCAAATAGGCATGAGCGTTCTAAACGGTATATAATAAAATGCAAATGGTTCGCAAAGGTAAATTGGGGATACTTGCGACAGTCCTGGTACTGCTAGCTTCGCTTGTCATGCCGCTCGCCGCCGCCCAGGCTCAGACTTCTCCAGTCCAACGGGCGCCGCTTAACCTCATGACGTCGCCGCTGCCTTTGAACATCGTCACGAAGCCTGGACAGACAGTGACCTCAGAACTTAGGGTTAAGAATAACGGCACGCGTCCCGAACGGCTGAAAGTCGAACTTCTCAAATTCAGCGCGAACGGCGAAACCGGTAGCCCACAGATCAAAGAACGAGAGCCAAAGGACACCTATTTTGACTGGGTGAGTTTCTCAGAGACGAACTTCCTAGCAGAGCCGAATGTCTGGAAAACCGTCAAAATGACGATCAAAACACCAAAAGAAGCAGCATTCGGGTACTATCTGGCAGTATTGTTCTCAAGGGCTGCTCCTGATAAGCCGACTGGTGGAGCGAGCGGAGTCGAGGGCGGGGTAGCAAGCCTGGTTCTGCTGAATGTTGATGCGCCTGGAGCAAAACGAGAAGCCCAGGTGGCGGAGTTTATTGCTACCAAGAAAGTGTATGAATTCCTGCCAGCAGATTTTTCGGTCAGGATGAAGAATCCGGGAAATGTGCACGTTGCACCGGCGGGAAATATATTTGTGAAGCGTGGAGATACGCAGGTTGCGGCGCTCGAGTTTAATGGCCAACGGGGAAATATATTGCCGCAAACCAACCGCGTGTTCGAACAGACGTGGAATGATGGATTTCCGCGGTTTGAAACGAAGGGGACAGGAAGTACTGCTACCCAGGAGCTCACATGGAACTTTCAGGACCTGCAGAAACTGCGCTTTGGCAAGTACACTGCAACGCTGGTTGCGGTATATGATGACGGACAGCGCGACATCCCCGTTGAGGCTGTCGTGTCATTTTGGGTGATCCCATGGCGTATTCTCGGCGGCTTGCTTTTGATCCTTCTGCTGGTAGGTGTCGGCGTGTGGGCAGTCTTCAGGAGTATTTGGAAGGGAATCCGACGCCGGCCGGGCGGGCCAGAGGGCAGTGTCCCGGCTCAGAGCG
>DATHYB010000031.1:0-4148 GCA_035459365.1 Candidatus Limnocylindrales bacterium | reverse complement strand
TGCCAAAGTACAATGCCTAGCAGCAGGTATATAGGGTAATGCGGTACTCCCGCGCCTATTTTAAGAAAACGTACGAAGACAATATAGAGGATAAGAAACAGTAGTAGCGGCCGCAGCAACGACCAGGCATACCCCAATACTGAACCCTGATAGCGGAGCTTGAAGTCAGTACGCACCAACTCACTCAAAAGCACCCGATTTTGTTTTGAGAAATATTGCTTCATCGTTTTAGGGTATTATAAAGGAAAGGGATGCTTAAGTCGATGAATAAGCCCGTTGTGGTTATACCTAATTGGAATGGAGAAGCTGAGCTTACGGCTTGCATTGATTCCCTGCTCGTTCAATCAGTTCAGGCTCATGTCATTGTTGTCGATAATGGCTCGATCGACAACTCGATCTCCCTCATTGAATCGAAGTACCCGCATATTGAACTCATCAAACACACCGAGAACAAGGGCTACGCCGGCGGCGTAAACCCGGGGTTCCGGCGCGCCATTGAGCTAGGTGCAGCTTACGTCGCCCCCTTCAATAATGACGCTATTGCCGACAAGCAGTGGCTCGAACGGCTCGTCGGCTGCCTAGAGAAAAACCAAGATGTTGGTATCGCCACCTGCAAAGTAGCAAGTATAGACGGCAGCCATCTGGACAGCACCGGCGACTACTACACGACCTGGGGATTGCCGTATCCGCGCGGTCGAGGAGAACAGGACGAGCGCCAGTATGATAATGATACGGGGATATTTGGCGCCAGTGGCGCTGCTAGTTTGTACCGCGTCTCTATGCTTGAACAAATCGGTCTCTTGGACGAAGACTTTTTCGCGTATTACGAAGATGTTGACCTGAGCTTCAGGGCACAGCTCGCCGGCTGGAAGGTGCGCTACGTTCCCCAGGCGGTGGTCTATCATGCTACCAGCACCACGAGCGCGAAGATTAAAGGCTTTTTTACTTATCAGACGCAGAAGAACCTGCCCATGCTCCTCTTAAAAAATGTCCCGGCATCGCTCCTGCCGACCATCCTCCCTCGCTTCCTACTGGTATATTTGACATTTTTCGTGAGCGCATTTCAACGAGGCCAATTGCTCTATGCCCTTCAAGGTGCAGGAAAATCCCTGCTGCTCTTGCCGAAAAAATTAGGGGAACGCCGGCATATTCAGACGCATAAGAAGGTATCCGATAGCTACATTCGGAATATGCTGCACTGGGACTTGCCCCCCAATGCCGCACGCTTGCGCCGACTGCGAAGTGCCTGGTGGAAGCTAACAAGAAAGAAGACTGCATGAGCCACATCGTCATCGACGCCCGCCAATACACAACCTCTACCGGCCGCTACACCTACCGCCTGATTGAATATCTCCAGAATCTTGACGCCCAGCATGATTACACCATTCTTCTGAAACCAACAGACATGGACGTTGCTGAATTCACCAACCCGCGCTTCAAAAAAGTCGCCTGCCCGTACAAGGAATTTACCTTTGCCGAGCAACTTGGACTGCGTCGGCAGCTGAACCGCCTGAAGCCTGACCTGGTCCACTTCGGCATGACACAGCAACCGGTGCTCTATAAGGGATTACATGTCACCACGATGCACGATCTCACGACGCTGCGCTTTGATAATCCCGCCAAAAACCACCTGGTTTTCAAAACCAAGCAGCGGGTGTACAAGTGGGTTAACCACCGGGTGGCACAGTCTTCGCAGCGTATCATCGCCCCGTCTCACTTTGTGCAGAAAGACATTATGAACTACTGTCAGGTGCCGGTTACAAAAATTGTAGTTACCTATGAATCGGCGGATAGTATCCAGGACCCGGCTGAGCCCTTGTCCGTGCTTGAGGGCCGGCCGTTTATCATGTACATCGGCCGGCCACAGCCGCACAAAAACCTTGGCCGGCTCATCGAGGCCTTTGGACTGCTACGGAATGTATACCCTGATCTGCAACTGGTGCTGGCCGGCAAGAAAGACGAGTTGTATCGACAACACGAGGAACAGGCAGTCCGGCAGGGGATAGGCGGCATTCTGTTTACTGACTTTGTCAGTGAAGGCCAGCTCAGATGGCTCTACGAACATTGTCTGGCCTACGTCTTCCCCAGCCTCAGCGAAGGTTTCGGCCTCCCCGGCCTGGAAGCTATGCGCCACGGCGCGCCAGTTATCAGCAGCAATGCGGCCTGCTTACCCGAGATTTACGGTCCGGCGGCGCACTACTTTGACCCTCTGAATACGAGAGCCATAGCCGAAGCCATCAGCCAAGTGCTCAGCAATGACCAGCTGCGCCAGGAGCTGATCGACAAAGGCAGGCAACAGGTAGGGAAGTACTCCTGGGACCGGATGGCTCGGCAAACACTGGACGTTTATAAGCAAGCCTTGGACGAGTACGGGCGCTAAATGCCCCTATTAAACAAAAAGCGAACACGTCTTGTATGAGCCCCCGGGTCACGAACTTGCCTATACATATTCGAGAACCATACCCCACGAGCCGCTTGCTTATTCTGATGCAGGCTTGAGAACTATGTGCCGGTCGCGGCCTTCGCCGGCCGATTCGCTGACGATCCCCGCCTCGGCCGCCGCCTTATGGACGATGCGACGGTCAGCGGCGTTCATGGGCTTGAGATCAACTGCCTCTCCCGAGGACTGTACGGTCTTGATCCAACCCTGAGCGGTCTGCGCCAACCGGTCGGCCCGCTGCTTTTTATACTCTGCAACGTCGACGTTGACACGCGTATGCGTATATTCATTGTTCTTCAGTGCGCTGCTAACGAGAAACTGCAGCGAACGCATGGTGTCACCATGTTGGCCAATTAAAAAGCCGTTCAAATGCGTAGATGGGATAGCGAGTTCAATCACCTCACCATCTTCCGAGCTGCCGCGGACTTCGGTATTTAAACCAAAAAAGGACAGGATGTCCTCAAGATACTGCTTGGCGTAGCGGATGGCACTGTCTATGTCAGTCTTCTGGTCGCTCATTACTTCCTCCTCCGTTTTTTACTCCGTGACGGCTTCTTCTTGGCAGACTGTTCTGGGGTGGCCACGACTTCCGCTTCCGGAATGGCGGCCGTGTCTTTTGCCGAAGGCTTCGAGAGTTCACGCATTTCTTCGGCGTCTTCTCGGAGCACAAATGATTGCTGGATAAAGGCGACCAGGCTGCCGACGAGAATATAGAGGCTGAGGGCTGAAGCGATACCGATGGTAAACAGGAAAACCATGGCTGGCAGCAGGATGAGAGTAAAACGGCTAACGGCTGAATTGACCTCTGATTGATCAGCCTGCTTGCCATTACCAGCGTCCTTGAGGATAGCCCGCAGGCTCCGGGCTTCCGGATCATGGGGGGCCAGCTGTTTCGCTTGGTAGTATTGCACAATAGCACTGAGCACGACGATGATCAGGGCGGGGATGTAGAGTTTGCCATTGCCGATGGCTGCCCGATGCAGGTCAACCAGGCCGAACAGGGTACTGTCAAACATTCGAATGTTGTCTGACAGTTGCTGTATCCACGGCAGATCGCGCAGGGGACCATATGCAAAATTTACCAGCTCATGCGGATCTTTAGTAACTTTCTGTAGCCCTATATAGAGACCAATGAGAATAGGCAGCTGTAGCAGCACGACGCCGATCGACTGGAAGGGGCTGATGCCGCGCTCTTTATAGAGCTCCATCTGAAGTAAGGCTTGCTTCTGGCGGTCGCCTTTGGCTTCTTTGCTGATTTGCTTGAGCTCCGGCTGGATCTTGCGCATCAGCTTGGCTTGGTGCAGCTGCTTTTTGACGAGCGGCCAGAGCAGCAAGCGGATAATAATCGTAAAAATGATTATGGCGAGGCCAAAGTTGTGGCCTGGCACGAGGGCTAGAATCAGTACCAGTAAATTGAATATCGGTTGGACTATCAGCGTCTGAAACATGGGCGACGACTACTCCTTCTCCTTAACTATAGCATGAGGGCCGGTGTTTGCCTGATCGCTGACGATACCGGCCCGCTGCAGGAGCCCTCGGACGACAGCCTCCAGCTGCTCTGCTGGTAGTGTCGCTATCGACTCCTGGTATACGGTGACGATTACATCATACGGCCCGGTAATATTGGGCTGACAGTGTCGGATGCATTCATAGATACGGCGGCGAATCCGATTTCGGACGACAGCCGATTTGTGAACTTTACGGCTCA
>DATHYB010000030.1:0-8855 GCA_035459365.1 Candidatus Limnocylindrales bacterium | reverse complement strand
CCGCTCTACCAGTTCTTCATCGCTGAGGTTTTCGAGAGGTGCGCCGTCATACCCAAGATCGGCGGCCGCCAAATCAGACAGTGTTTGCTCACGGCGCAGGGCATTCAGAAGAAACGCGCCCACCAGCACGTCATGGCCGACGTTTGGCAGGCTGAAGCCAAGTTCCATCAGGACTTTCAAACTATTTTTGATGTCGTAGCCGACGAGCCGGACGTCGTTTTGCAGCAAATATTGATTTACATATGTTTTTACAGCTGCTGGCTTCAACTTCGTCAGGTCAAAACTATAAACTGCTTGCCCATTTGGGCTCAGTAGCAGCACGCGCGGGTCTTTGCCATGCCTGCCAGCCGATCTGGCATGGATCGTGAGCAATTCAGATTTTGGTAATTCGAGGTTGGCAAGCTCGTCTTCCGTGGCTATAACCGTATGTTTCGGCAGTTTACCGTATTGAAAAGCTGTTTGCACATCTTGGACTTCGACATGCATGATTTCTGGCAGCTGCCGGGCTAATGACCGGAACTCCAGCCGTTGCAGCATCTCGGCAATCTTTTCCGGATCACCTTTCGATCCGTCTACCTCCTGGAGGTCAAGCTTGAGCGGCGCGTCCGTCCAAATCGCACCCAGTTCCCGGCTCAGGTAGGCCAAATCCTTGCCTGCCTCGAGTTTTTTGCGGACGGCGTCTTTCAAAAGCGGCAGATTCTGGTAAATATTGTCCAGAGTTTCATGCTCCTGCAGTAGCTGAATGGCCGTCTTTTCACCGATACCCGGTACACCAGGAATATTATCGGACGAGTCGCCCTTGAGCGCCTTCAGGTCGAGGAACTGATTGACACGGATGCTGTACTTGTCCTCGAAGCTAGCCGGCGAGAACAGTTCAATATTGCTCAGGCCCTTTTTGAGTGCATACACATGCACGTGCGGATCAATCAGCTGCAGCATATCAAGGTCGCTGGTAATCAGCATGGTTTCAATATCCATCGCCGTTGCCTGCATAGCCAGTGACCCCATAATGTCGTCCGCCTCATAATCGTCCAGTTCATAGAGTGGCCAGCCGAATGCCTGCAGCAGCTCGTGCAGGACTGGGATCTGAGCCTTGAAGTCCGGCGGCGTCGGTTTGCGCCCCGCTTTATATTCCGGATACAGTTCAAGCCGCCGGCGGATATTGGTCTTCGGCTTATCCCAAGCTACACAAACATAGTCCGGTTTGAGACGTTTGATAACTTCGAGGGCCATGGTCGCAAAGCCAAACACCCCGCCCGTCGGCGTGCCGTCCTTGGTCGCAAGGTTAGGCATGGCATAGTAGCCGCGGTAGAAGACACTCTTGCCATCGATGATTGCTAGTTTCTTTCTTCCAGTCTTAGTCGGCTCTATCATAGCCCTAGTATACCTTGGGTTGTTCAGATTGGAGACATGAGCATCAGCACAGATACTAAGCTGTCACAGGAAAGTTCACAACTTATATTGCCCACAGTGGATAACTATATGTGTGAATATCATGATCACATTTGTGCTATTAGTCTATCTTCTACCAATCGAAGGTATGTCAGCGCTCAGGTTTCTCGAAGTGTTGATAATCTACCCTGCCTGATTCAGGCGGCCACTCCCCACCCCAGTCCCAGCCTCGATTTTTCATAAAGACTACAAGTGGATGGTCTTTTGATAAAGTTCCCGGTCTGGCAGGATCCCACCGAGCACCAGACGGCGCGATGGTCATAGAACCGTCAGTGCCGTATCGAATATATGGATTGAGGCGAGGGCTCACGTCAAATGCTAAACCCTGCCCGTGTTTAGAAACTGTATTGCTACCTGCGATCAAGCGGTAGTTGAAGCCTGACGTAGCGTTTGCTGTCATAAGCTTGCCATCGTCCCAGGCGTAGTCAGGATGACTAGCCGATACCACTTCCTGAATCGGAAAATTATGCTCCAGAGCATAGGCGAAGAAATCATGCACATCCTGACTAACTGCTACATGAACTTCGATGAGGCCTTTATGCATCCGCCCATCAAAACCACGATGCAAAACGACCACGCCGACCTGCCGTGCGAGGATCTCGGGCGGACATGGATTATCCGGATTATCCAGAACCACATGCCACCCTTCAGGCCGTGCAGGAATTTGCATGGTACTACTCTTTGACTGTCTGGCTAATAGCTGTTTGGTGCGCGATCATATACAAGTCCCGCGAGTCACCATAGGTATGACGGTTCTCATATGAACTGAATTCACCATTCGTGTCAGCGGGATCGAGCATGTCGTCACATACAAATTGCTCAGTAGGTATGCCACAGGCGGCCATTGCTTCCTGAATATCATGCAAGATCAATCCTCGAGCATCGGCGTGCCATACATCTTCTTTGACGACAGGATCACCGGGCTGCCACTCAGGATTGCTCACATTTTTGAGGAAACCGGCAGACTTCCAGCCGGGAACATGCCCTTCAATGGCCTCTTGGCTGTCGAAATGTTTCACAAAATTTTCGGCACGGATCGAAGAACTAAGCCGGATTCGCACTGACTCCGGATCAGCCTCATAGTGCCTAAGGGCTGTCGTCAGTACATACTCGGTGTAAGATACCGATCGTCCGTCAACCTCGAATGAGTAGCTGTCCCGTCCTTTCATATTCGGCCGGGTACCATGCTCAAAACCAATTACCGTTTGGCCGTCTTTATCCTTAAACTCAAATTCAAGATGCGCGCAGTCTGCCAAACGACTGCCAATAGCCGGAACTTCGGAGGCACGGGCAAAGAAAGCATTGAAGCCGGGTAATTCCCCGAACCCTTCAGGGTTAACTTTTAGTTTGCCGGTTTCCTGGTACTGCTCAAGCTGGTCGCCGAAACCGACGTCGTCACCTGTCACTGCAACCATCAAAACGTCTTTCGGTTGTAATCCCATAGTCCTCAGACTATCGCCAAGATTACGATCAGCACACAGCTTATCGGTATTTTCTTCGTACTCAGGTGAACCGCGGCGGACACAGGCTGACTGGCAGGCTGCATTGCCAACTGCCTGGCATGTCCGGCGTAAAATATTACCTGTATAGTCTTGGCCTTCCTCTTTTGCGCTCAGGCGTGTGATAATGGCAACGCTTTCATCACCAACTGGCCTAACCACACCTAAATTTGCGGCTTCAAGATGTTGCAGAAGACGGACTTTATCAGTACTTTGTTCAGAAAATTCAGACATATTCTTTCCTCATTTATGCTCATGAAATTGAATTTTATAATCAACAAAAATGTTATGTAACAATTATACAGAGAAGTGCTATGTTTGTATATCAGATTCGGTCACTATGTCTAATAACAGATGAGCGAATGGTAATTATTGTGAAACACGTCTTCACAAACTAATATTTTCATGCTACGCTGTCAGCATGGATGACTTGCTAACACAAACAGGACTCAGCACAGCTCAAGCAAATGTTTACTTGTATTTGCTAGAGAATGGAGAAGCTGCGCCACCGCTGGTTGCGCGAAAACTGTCACTGACCCGAACAAATGCTTACAAGGTACTCGATAGCCTTGTTGAATTAGCTTTAGTCCGTAAGACCGAAATCAACAAGAAGTTTGTGTATCGCGCCGAGGACCCTATAGCACTCACGAGTTTGGTAGCTGCCGAACGTAACCGCGTCATCGCCCTTGAGCAGAGTGTCCGCGACGCCATGCACCAACTCCGAACCGTGTATGAAAAGACTCAAAAAGATTATGATGTACGCACTTTCCGCGGCAATCCGGCAGTTACATCACTCTATGTCCAGCAGGCCAAACAAGGTCAGCCTATTTACTTCATAAAATCAAGGGCCGACATACCGACGATGGGCTATGAAACAATGGATCGCCTGCGCAACTTACCAGCAAAATCCGGCACCGAACGCTATGGCATAACCCCGGATACTCCCGAAGCTATCGCCAATCCGGCCATTGACCGGAAGACTAACTTGACGAGAACCTGGATGCACGCTACCGACTATGAAGCCCCGGTCGAATGGGCGGTCTGCGGCGACGAACTACTCATCATCAATTTCGAAAAAGAAGCCTCGGCAATTCGTATCAAGCAACCAGTCGTAGCCCGCGCCTTCAAAGAGCTATGGCAGCTGCTCGACCGCAGCCTAAGAGCGGACCCTCAGTACAAAAAGCTGCCGTACCAGGCGAAACGTAAAGTTTGACATTTGGTGAATGCCGTCTTGTAAAACGATCTACCTACTCTGATGCAGGACCGGCTAAGAGTGTATCAATCTCCTGCTCGAGCAGTCTCAGTTCGCTGCCACCGTTCACGAGCATAAGGTTGGCGCGATCTTTGACCGAGGCCATGTCGAGTGTAGCGGCGTCACCTGATTTGTGCATTTCGGCTGCTTCTTCGGCCAAGAATTCTTCGTAAGTTTTGTTGTCTTCTTCGGCCCGGTGCCGGAGTGCGGCGTTGGCCTGAATACGGTCATAGCGGATCCGTGGATCGGCATCAAGCCACCAGACTGCACCGCCCAGTTCGTGGACACGGTCCGCCTCAAAGGGGTTGCGAAGGCTGGCGATGGCCAGGCCGGTGTATTTGGAAGCAACAGGTTCAAACGCTTGATATGCCCGGTCAATAAGCACGCCATAGCCGAATTCGCGGCGCCAATTGGCGCTAAGCTCGCGCAGGTGTTCCCGATCAACGGGCAAACCCTGGCGGTTCAATTCGGCGCGGAGTAGGTCGGTTACTGAAATAAAGAGGTAGTTATGCTTGTAGGCCAAGTAATGCCCTACTGTATCCTTGCCCGAACCGTTCGTCCCGGCAATCCCGATAAGTGTGTATTCCATACCGGTACTAGTATAGCGTATCAGTCGAACAATCGTCTGCGCAGCATCAACAAACGAAGCAAAATGATAAAGACATGAAGCGCGAGCACGATGCCTACAAACCATGCTACCGACTCAAGTAGTGGCTGAGTGCTAAATTGTTCGACGAACACAGGGCCATCTAGCACCCGGGCCAGCGGCTGCAAGAACCATACTAATGCGAGAACTGCGACTGCCACTCGAAACAGTACTTGCTGGACTTGCCGTTTGAGAGGACTATTCCGGTCAGTACCCTGCGGCCAAACGTAGCGGCGTTCATTGATGCTCTGCCCGAGTTCAAAGACGGTTTTAGATACACCGTGCAGGAGTACGTATACTGCAAGTCCGACGCCAGCCCAGAAGAGCGCCACGACAACTGTTTCGGTGCGTCCCGCGCCGAGTGTACTAGCAAGTAATTGTTCTAGACCGTTTTTGACCGTCTGAGCAAACGCAATATTTCTGGGCAGTCCGAGGTAGCGCTGTACTTCGGCGAACTGCGTCAGCATGAGGACGAGACTGGCCGTAGAAATATAAAACACGGCTCCGATTCCGCTTGGTCTGAGTACATCAAGGAGCCTGTTTATTTTTGACGAGCGGTTCATTTGTTATAAGCATAACAAAAATGGACGGCATCGAAAAGCGGCAGTCTGAGGCTCCTGTCCCGCCGGCGCTTTCCGCTGCTACTTGATATAGTCGTGCAGCTTCTTGGCGTCTTTGTGCTTGCGAAGCTTTGCCAGCGCCTTAGCTTCGATCTGGCGGATGCGTTCGCGCGTCACGCTGAATTCTTGGCCGACTTCCTCAAGCGTGTGCTGCTTACCATCTTCCAAACCAAAGCGTAGTTTGAGGATTTTTTGCTCGCGCTCAGTCAGGGCACTGAGGATTTCCTTGACCTGCTCTTTGAGCAGCTGGTTGGTTGCCGACTCTTCGGGAGAGACGGTGTCTTCGTCTTCGATGAAGTCTGACAGGACGGAGTCCTCTTCGTCGTCACGGATAGAAGCGTCGAGCGATGAGATGTCCTGTTTGATCTTCATGATGTGCTCGACCTTGTCGACCTCTATTTCCATGGCCTCGGCAATCTCTTCATTGGTTGGCTCGCGGTTGAGCTCCTGGGTCAGGCGGCGTTGGGTGCGCAGCAATTTGTTGATCGTTTCAACCATGTGCACGGGAATACGGATGGTACGAGCCTGGTCAGCAATTGCCCGGGTAATTGCCTGGCGGATCCACCAGGTGGCGTAGGTCGAAAACTTAAAGCCCTTATCTGGATCAAACTTCTCAACAGCACGCAGCAGGCCGGTATTACCCTCTTGGATCAGGTCAAGTAGGTCGAGGCCGCGACCTACGTAGCGCTTGGCGATTGAGACGACGAGACGCATGTTCGCCTCAGCCATCTTGTCCTTAGCGTCTTTGTCGCCGGCTTTAATTTCGTAGGCCAGTTTGAGTTCTTCTTCGGCGGAAAGCAGCGGGATTTTACCAATCTCGCGCAGATAGAGCCGCACTGAGTCGTCAGCCACATCGTCATCGAGATAGACGACCGCCGAACCGGCATCGAGGTCTTCTGCGTCTTCTTCGCCTTCAACCCACTCATCAGTAAAGGACGCCACGTCCGGCTCCGGCGTTTGGATTTCAACGTTTGCTTCAGCTAGTTCGGTGTAGACAGCATCAAGCGCTTCAGCATTTTCAGGCGTCTCAGGAATAACAGCAAATATTTCTTTCTGCTCGATATGGCCGTCTTTTTTAGCCTTTTCGACTAATAGCTTTTTTGCATCATCAGTATTGGTAGTTGCCGGCTTTTTATCATCAGCCATAGAAGCCTCCCTTGCTCGCAGTTAGTAATTGATCAAGCGCTTTGACTTGCTCAAGTAAGTGCCGGGTCTCCGCATCATCGGCGGTCGCCAGCTTATGACTTATTTCAGATTTTTGAGATTTTACGTACGCCTCTACCAAACGGGTCTGTTGTCGAGCGGCTTCAGTTTGAAGCTCAGTAACCTCGAGACCGCCGTAAAGCTCTTCATATGCTACTGACATTATTTTAGCATAATCCGCCACCGGCCGCAACGAATCTATAGCCGTCACCTCCCGTCCCGTGAAGTCAGGGTGCTCTTTGAGAAACGCTAGCAGCTTCCGGGCATCCTCCGTGAACACCATATCCGGCGTTACGGAGTGCAAAAACCCGCGCAGTCCCGGCTGCATAAACATTAGCGACAAGAATCGGTTTTGCAGCCTCAGTAGATCAGCAGTCTGTCGGCTAACCTGCTGGACGTTCAGTTGCTTGCGCAGCGGTTTTGGTGCCGCCTTGGTCGTTTGCTCGTATTTGTCAGTCAAAGCTTCCTGCCGGACGCCGATCAATTCAGAAATTCGTTTCAGGTAATGATCCTGTTCCACTTTGTCGGCAAGGCCCCGTACCACTGGCAGGAGCACGTCACTGAACTGCCGCTTACCCTGCGCGCTCGTCAGATCCAATTGCAGCTGGTAGCGCTCAATTAACCAATCGAGGGCATACTGATTCTGCTCGATCACCTCCTGCCAGATGCGCTTGTCTTGCTTGATCAGTTCATCAGGGTCTTTGCCACTGGGGATGGTAATCATACTCAGGCTGACACCCACCTTACTGGCAATCGGTATCGCCCGCTCTGTCGCATTGATGCCGGCCTTATCCTGGTCAAAACTAAGCCGGATATCACCCGTAAATTTGCTGAGGGCTTTGAGGTGCTGTTCGGTCATAGCCGTTCCGGCCGTCGCCACAACCTGCCGGACGCCCGCCTGGTGACTGCTGATGACATCGAGGTTCCCTTCTACCAGCACGACATAGCCCGATTTTCGAATTCCATCTTTCGCGAGATGAAGCCCGTAGACGTGCCGGCTTTTGTCATACAGCGGCGTCTGCGGCGTGTTTATATATTTCGGTGCGTCCTTGACGTCTTCCAGCAAGCGGGCCGTAAAACCAATCGGCCGTCCCTGCGGATCGTGCAGCGGGATCATGAGGCGTCCGCGGAACATGTCGCCGAGCCCACGGTACCTCTGGGCACTCAGTCCCGCATCTTTGATTTCGTTCGGCGTGAATTTCTTGCTGACCAAGAAGTCACAGAGCGCCGAACCGTTATTTGGCGCATACCCCAGCTGCCACTCCAGGGCCGTCTCCTTGCTGAACTGCCGTTTCTTGAGCGCATACTCCAGCGCCAACGGATTCTGTGAAAACTGCACTTGGTAGAATTTTACCGCCAGTTCCACCGCTTGATAGAGCCGCTCCCGGTTGGGGCCTCCGCCCGTTCCCGCCCCCCGAAACTGCGTCAGGTCAACGCCCGCTTTGCGCGCCAGTAGCTCCAGCGCCTCTTTGAACGTCAGTCCTTCCATCTCCATGACAAAGGTGAACATCGTGCCGCCCTTGCCCGAACTGAAGTCATGCCAAATCCCCTTCTCAGGGCTGACCATAAAACTCGGCGACTTCTCAGAACTAAACGGACTCAAACCCTTAAAATTCCGCCCAGCCCGCTTCAGCTCAACGTATTCGCCGACCACGTCCTCGATATTGAGCCGGCTCTTGACTTCCTCGACAGCATCCATCTATCTCTAGTATATAGGGTTAGCAGAAGAGTTGCTTGACATTATCCGGCAGGTCATCTGCCGAGGAAAGTTGTTCATCAAGTCGGGCAAAGGCGGCACTTTTTGCGTCAGGATTATCCGGTCCGATTACCCAAGACCGCACTTGATCAGCCTGCTTGGCGCTCAGCGTCTGGTCGGCAGTCAACTTGTTGATCGCGCCATAGAGTAATTCTGCATGCTCAGCTCCTGTTGAAAAGGTCCGGGAGCGGAGGTCTTCGACATATTTCTGTTGACGACTTTGACTTTCCCATAACAACTCACACAGTTCACTCGACGAGTCGGCTTCTGCAATTGTCTCCCGTAGTCCAGTAAGCCAGTCCCGTTCATCGTTTTCCTGGTAATAACATCCGTATATCTGACTCTGCATTTCAGGGTCCGCCCCAAGTGCTATTTGCTCGGCTTCAAAAGGCTGCAACTTGTCAGCATCTACCGCACCGACAAGATC
>DATHYB010000029.1:0-3071 GCA_035459365.1 Candidatus Limnocylindrales bacterium | reverse complement strand
AGACGTTGGTTCGGAAGGTACGATCAAACTGCTCAGTAGTAATGTCCGAAATATTTTCAACGGCAACTTGCTTAGCAGCCACAATTGCTACAAGGTCGAGTCCGCCCAGTTCTTTGACAGCAGTTTCGATGAGTTTTTTGCATTCATCTTCCTGGCTGAGGTCGCCGGGGCAAGCAATGGCTTTGCGGCCTTCGGCTTCGATCAGCTTGATGACTTCATCGGCATCCGGCTGTTCCTGGGGAAGGTAGCCTATCACTACATCAGCGCCCTCGCGGGCAAAAGCGATAGCTGCCGCTCGTCCTATACCACTATCACCACCGGTTACGAGGGCCTTTCTTCCTGCAAGTCGGCCGCAGCCTTTATAGCTTTTCTCTCCATGATCGGGTTGGGGTGTCATCTCACGGGCAAGTCCTGGTGCGTCTTGCGGCTGCTTGGGATAGTCAGGTTTTGGATACTGCTGCAGAGGATCCTGTATCGCGTGCTGGTTCGGTGCGTTGTCTGCCATAAGCTCTCCTCGTTACCTAGGCGCTACTATAAATTGTTAATTCATATAAGCTGAAGGATTTTTCACAGACGCATCTATAGAGCTCGTTTCATGATGAAAGAGGCATAACCGCCAATCATTATAAAAGGCGAAAGGACTAGCTCCCTTCGCAAGCGCGTAATAAGCAAGGAGACTCGCATGAACGCACTGACAATCAAGAAAGCACTCATCACCGGCGTATCCGCACTGAGCCTGTCTGTTCTGGCTGCACCAGTAGCCTTTGCCCAGACAAGCGGTGGTACGAATACTCAAAACCGTCCGGCGGCACCTGCACAAACACAACCTGGGCAACCTCAACCAGCTCAAACTCAGGCACCCCGTCCGCAGACAACAACGCCAGCCCCAAGCACAACAAACCAGGCTACTGGCAAGAATAACGCTACTAGTGGAACAGGCGCTGCTGCAAGTGGTGCGGCCCAGACTGGTGCTGGAACGACGGCTGGTATACAGTCTGAAGCAGCCATTGTAACCGGTGTTGTTGCCTTAGTTGCTGCCAGTGCGATTGCAGCTACCCGCAAGCGCGAGTCATACGAGGCCTAAACCATGAAATTGGGACGACGCCTGATCGACGCCGTCAACTACCGCCAGGGTGTACAAACCTTGGCGGTAGCTTTTATGCTTGCCGTCAGCGGCTGTCTGAGCATAGGCTACGGGCTTTTAGCCCAGCCGGTTGCTGCCAGTCCTAAAGCTGTTCAACAATCATCTGCTGCCGTTGATGCTATCGGTAAACCCACGCCAGATCCAGATAGTGTTGTGCTGTCGGCGTCCCAACCAACTGCCATCCGTCTAGACAGGCTCAATATCAATTCGCCACTGATCCATACTGGGCTGAAACCAGATGGTTCGCCAGTTGTTCCGGAGGGCGAAAATGTCGACAAAGCTTCATGGCTGACAACATCACGCACCCCAGGTGAACGGGGCACATCAGTCGTGCTGGGACATTATGATTCAGTCAAAAGCGGACCCTCAGTATTTTATAGACTTTCAGAAGCTCGGGCTGGAGACACAATCGAAGTTGATCGTGCAGACGGTACGACAGCGGTATTCCGGGTTGATGCAGTCGAAACGATTGACCGCGAAAACTACCCTGACCAAAAAGTGTATGGCATGCGGGATTACGCCGCACTCAATCTCATTACCTGCAGCGGGGAGTGGGATCAGGCGACGCAGAGCTACAGCCGGAATACGGTCATATTCGCCCGTTTGGTCGGCTCAAAGACCTAAAGACCTGTCGTACGAGGCTGTTCGCTCGGATTAGTACGTCGTAGTTCGTCGGCATCGTCGGTACGGGTTGCAGATGGTGCAGTGTCTACTGAGCTGATAGACATACCGAGCAAAATAGCACCTAACAGTACTAGTACGCCGCCAACTCATAGCGGGGTGTTGCTTACTTGATCACTCAGCACGTAGCCGAGAACCAGGCCAATCCCGATGTAACCGCTGGCAGCAGCGAGATATTTGAAAAGTTTGCCTTTCTTCATGCGGGCTCCTTATTCGTTAAAGGCTTGAAGTATGTACTTATAGTAAGACTGTCGGTGACCCTCGTCCGTAAGAAATGTAACTGCTGCCAGCGCACAGTATGGCTACTATGAGACTACTTAAGGAGGCGCATATGTCAAACGACGGACAAAACGTAGACAATACTCAGGATGACGATTCGATGCAGAACAACCAGCCCGCGCGCGGCGGCAGTGATGAAGCCAGCAACAATCCAGGTACTGCACAGAATGGTGGAAGCGCCGAGAAAGACCCGAAAGATTGGGTTACGGGCGATGAAGACGCCACGCCTGCGCAAAAGTCTTATCTGAGCACCATGGCCGTCGAGGTTCACGAGGCAGTACCAGAAAATCTTACGAAAGCTGAAGCCTCGGAGAAGATCGAGGAACTTCAGGAAAAGACCGGCCGCCAGGATAGTACGTACAAACCATAAGGTTAACAGCAGGCAGGTGCTCAATAAGCCCTACTTCATAGGCGGAATCATCCGGACATAGACCAAAGGGTCGTCCTCATCATTCCGTTCTTCGCCGTTCCAGCAAACGAGTACGCTCTCGGTTGTGAAAGTCACGTCAAATTCATCGGCCCGTGAGGTGCCATCTTCGTGAGTAGCGCTACTCCAAGCGGAAAGTTTTGTTCCAATTGGCGGATCAACTTCCAAAGGTGCGATCTCACAGTGGTGTCCTTTTTCGGAACTGGTAAGCGTAATCTTGCGGATGCCGTCGTCTACGGTAAATGAACTGTCATCTATTGAATTTGTTTTATAGTCCCAGTAGATGTCATTGAGGTCGGGAGCATCGGCTATCCCTCCACCGGCAGCAGCAACTAGCTCAGACGAAAAAGCGGGATGTATGGTCTCTCCCAGCTCTGCGGTAGAAGTCACTGGCAGGCTGTAATCCTTCTTATCGTAGTGGAAGTCATGTCCTTCCCAGAAATCAGAAGTTACTATTTTATACCCACCAGACCCAACCAGGCTGAGACAGAGGGCGCCAAGTGTAACACTGCGTGCTCTGCGGCTCACTGATTCGATTGT
>DATHYB010000028.1:0-9688 GCA_035459365.1 Candidatus Limnocylindrales bacterium | reverse complement strand
CAACATGTCTTTATGTTTATATAACGTCATAAGTGTACCGATGACCCGCCGCTTCTTTTGAGTTATCTGGTCGGCAACTGTCAGGGCCGGTGGTTCTGTTGCTACGGCCTCGGGAACATACACTACCCTGGCCTTCCGCCTGAGGCGCACCGACATCTCGAAATCCTCAGTCAGGTTCGAGGCATCAAGCCCGCCGGCCAGCGCTGACCGTTTGAAGGCGGTTATCTCGCCTGATACACCAATAACCGAATCGAGGCGGCTTTCACGCCGGCGCATAAAGTCCTCGAGGCGCCAGAACAACCCTTCTCCCTGAGCGCTTGCCGAGGCATGGTCGGAATGAGAGTAAAACCGTCCGGTCGCCGCAGCCACATCGGTGTCGGCCAGGGCACCAATGAGCCGGGTAACTGCCCCGCTTGAAAAGAGAGCATTAGCGTCCGTCACAATCACGACTTCTTCATCCGATCTTTCCAGGGCAAAATTAACTGCTGCCGCCTTACCCTCGCGGCGTGGTTGCTCCAGGACCGTCACTGGATGGCGCCCGGCAATCGCAGCGGTGGAATCAACTGAAGCACTATCAACGACATACACACGCATACGCGGATAGTCCTGCGCCAGCGTGTTTTCGATTTTTTGGGCAATCGAGCGCTCCTCATTGTAGGTCATCACAAACACCGCCACCGAAGGGGCGTAAGCATGCGCTTTACCACGGGCCGTACGGGCGGCGGGCCTGTGCAACCAGCCAAGTGCGAGCAGTACCAAAGGATAGCCTACAAACGTGTACGCCGTTAAACCGAGCAACACTACTGTCAGGAGTGATATCATCGCCGCTCCCCTTCGGCATCACGGAGTGCTACTGCACGGTTCACTTTCGCCAGTTTTTGCTGCAAATATGTGATTTTTGCCCCTTGTCGATACAGTAGATAGATCAGTACTGTCAAAAAAGTGATCTCAATAACATCGAAAGCACTCGGACCCGGTATCGCTACCTGCCTGTCAGCATACAACAGGCGTACCGCCATTCCTTCCAAGGGAATGATCAGGAATAGCACCGCTAGAAATACTGACCATAACAAAACCCAGAACGCCAGCTCTTTCGACGTCAAGTCTCCCTTACGGAACAATTTGTACACCCTACTCAGCCCGAACAAGATAATCGGAAGGTTGATAATGATAATCAAAAAATATTTAAGCATCCATCAGGGATCCAACACGATACTGCACTAGCTTTACAAGTATATTATACGCGTTACTGTTCTTCTGTCCCTTGGCAAGGGAGTATTCGGTGTAAATCGCCTCGATCGGCACTTCGCCTATCCTGAGTCCGGCCCGATTGATCTGCCACAATATTTCCGTTGAAAACTCCATTCCGGTACTGCGGAGTTGCACCACCCTTAAGGCCTGCTTCGAAAAGGCCCGCAGGCCGGACTGCGAATCCGTCACCTTTACATGGAAAAGCAACCAGGTAATCAGGTTGAACCCTTTATTGCCGACAACCCGGTACCAGGGCATACCGGCTGGATCCACAAGACGACTGCCGAGTATAAAATCGTGATTTCCTTGCATGATGGCGTCAATGATAGCCACGCAATCATCAGGCTTGTGCTGGCCATCGGCGTCCATGGTTACAGCATAGTCATAGTTCTGCTGCCGCGCGTACTCCAGCCCGGTTGTGATGGCGGCGCCACAGCCGAAGTTGGTAGGATGGCTGATAACTTTGCAGCCAGCTTGCTGCGCTATTGCCGCAGTATCGTCGCTCGATCCGTCGTTTACCACCACTACATCTATATCGGCCATTCCTCTTTGATGTGGCAGAGCGGCAATAACACTGCCAATAACACTCGCCTCATTATAAGCCGGTATAATAATAGCTATTCTTTTTGTTTTCATTTTTTTGAAGCCTTTTTTGATATAAACATAACCATATATACTACATATAGCACAAGCGTAATCACAAGTAAATACGACAGTACCTGCCTGTAGCTGCCGTGCATCACTAGCAGTCCGGTTACCTGGAATACCACAAAAATAACAAGCGGGAGTGTATGCAGGCGGTTGTCAACAGCAACAAAATAATTAAGCAGTACACCGGACAGAGCCAGGAGGCCGAACGGCAGCACCGCAAGCGCAAGCTGTGGACCGAGCACTTCGTACGTAGTACCAAAGACAATACTAACTAATATGGGCCCGAAAAGAGCCAGGAAGCCGATACATACTACTAGCCCTCCTGAAGCAATCAGCAAAGCCTTAGCTGCCGCCTTCCAAGCCGCCTGCGGCCGTCCGGCCTCGTTATAGGCTATCATAATGGGCAAGAAGTAGAGGGCCACCATCGCGCCCAGCGCCAATGGCACTTTGCCTACCAGGTTCACCACCCCGTAACGAGCGGCCTCAACTGGCGGCAGCGCGTACTGCACCAATATAAGATCCACAGTGTAGGTTATTGAAAACAGCACAATGCTCATTCCTGCCGTCATAAGACTGCGGACGCGAAAAGTCAGTTGTTTAACTACCGCAAAATGAGGCGTCAGGAGCAAGGCCGCAAGAACCGACACACTTATAAGTGCCGCTACACCAGCTGGCCCGAATAGGACTGCCAGCGGCAGTCCGAGTAACCGTACTACGTTGTCCACCAGCTGGCTTTTGGCATACCCAGTGTAGTCCTTGCGGCCCAAGAGCGCACCCCGCCGTACTGCCAGAGGGAACAACAGCCCGATAGCGGGGGCGATGCATAGAACCATCAGTAAGCTCCAACCTAGATACAGCTGCCAAAAAGGAAAGAGAGCGATTACGACCAGACTACTCGCCCACCCCAAGCGCACAGCCGTCTTCCAAAGCTCGTCCGGTAAGCTCCCATGCCTGATAATCAGTTTCGTCGTCGTTATCTGAATGACAGCAATGGCAATGTTACCGACCAGAAACAAACCAAGCACCGAGTTTGCCATGCTCAGCTCCGCTGGTTGAAACAGCCGCACCAGTACCGTCGCAAAAATAAATGTCGAGAGATTTATAAAAATGTTTTGCCAGAATACGACGAGCCCGTCCCTATTCCTAAAAACCCTCAGCCACCGCATAGAACTGAGCCAGGCCCACCCTGATATAGCTGTCATGAGCAGAGCTCTTCCATTAGGATTTACTATACTACCCTACTACCGTAAGCACTATAGACCTGGCAGTTTCGTTAATATGGAGGTAAAGGCTATCCTTATCTAGAGGAAGATATGAGCCGCCTGCTCTGGGACAAGGAGTATCTGACGCCAGCTGAGTACGACCAGCTAAAGCTGGACGTAGATGCCAGAGCAGTTGCTGTGCTTACTGAGCGGTACGGCGCATACTACACGGGCAGCGCGAGCTAAACCGCGCTGGGACTTCAGCGCTGCCGCTCTCCAACTGATAGCTCATTTATCATTAATGAAGATATGATTGACAAGCCTCTTCAAGGCTCCCTGGAAAATACCGATGCCCAGCAGCCTCAATGTCATCCTGGTCTTTGCGCACTTCAAAGGACAAAACCCTATGGCGTACCATCCGCCAGGCTAGGTTGCCGTTTGGGTCTTCAGCCATCCTAGTGAGTACATGATTACGATACTGAACAAGCCCTTCATCATCAATGGGAACATGAAACAGTGCACGCACGTTCCGCGGTACTCTTACTTCATCAGGATTGCCGCTTTCGGCAAAACGTTTTGCATTTTGAAGTAGTTCTGTAGTGGTTTCGGCTACAATCTTTTCACTGATCGGTAATGTTATGACTCCCGCCCTTGGAATCCCCGTAGCTTCGATTTTCTCTTTAACAGCACTAAAATATTTAATGCTGATGTGGCCATTGAACAACACTGTGCCTATCTGATTACCGACGGCAATACGCCTCATGACGTCGTGATCTTGTACGCGAGCATCATGCTGCAGCTGTGCGTCACTCTCTGGCCGTATAAATACAAAGACATCAGCATCACTGTCAGGGCGAGTCTCCTTACGCGCCATAGAACCAAAAAGCGTCATACCGACATATTCCGGCATTGATTCCCTGAGTTCAGCAACTCCCTGCTGCAAAAGTGCCAGCCTTTGATCGGTCAACTCATGAGAAAGAATCAAGGAATCAACCATTCCCGCAGGTTCCAGGCTATAGCTTTCAGGATGAGCTTCAGAAGACATACTTTGATAGTTATGCACTATTAGAATTAGTATATCATAAAACTAGTATCTTTGCCATCGCTTCTGGTTCTTCGAATCAACCGCACCGACTAGCAGACTAATTGCTTGTTCTGCAGGAATATGCTAATATATTCTATTAAACTCCTCATACAGACAGTATCCACATGAACGAAAAACACAGAGACCCTCAAATTCCACAGGTCCCAGACGGTCTACCGCAGATTGATTTCTCTGACAACTACACAAAAGCCGCTATTGGTACTATCTACCTAGCCAATTGCAATATAGATCCGAGAGATGTTGCGTTCGTAGAACATGCAGGCTTGGTGGACACAGTACAAGCACAAGCCCAAGATAGCTTTACACTCGTTCACTCAACTAACTCCATCACGGCTCAGCGAATTGCAGAGTCAGGATACAATTTAGGCTATGACGACTACGAGGCTTCATTCGCCTACAGTTTTGTCTCAGTAGTTCCTCGTTCATATCCAAATGCCCGTGAACTCAATAAAGCTGCCTTGGGTTATCGCTACATGAGACAGGATACCAAATTAGTTTTTCAGTTTCCGTTTCCCTTCCCGGAAAGGGCTTCACAGCAAGCCAATCGGATGGTTGTAGGCCATACACCTCTTAACACATATGCAGCGATTGAATCTGGACTAATCGTCGAAGCAGAAGACGGCTCTTTCTATATTCCTCCCAAATTTTTAGCAGGTACAATCAATTTAGAAACTCAAGAATCAACACTGCCTAGGCCTGAACAAAGATTTACCAGACTACGAACACTCGGGCGGAAAATCATTTCAAACTTTTAATATCAGGTTTGTGCCTTTGTTACACTCCTGTACGTCGACTAACCTTTGAACACAGCCGAATTGCCAAGCATGTGTCTCATTTTACTGTTTGATATGTCCTAATATTGCCTTTAGCAGTGCGCTTACCCGATATCGCGCTTACTATCATTCGGTGGCAGCTTAACAAACTGTACCCAGTATGTCTTAAGCACCCTCATGAGCTCGACTAATCCCTCGAAGTCGACAGGCTTCTTGATATAAGAATTCGCGCCGAGCTTGTATGATGCGACGATGTCCTGTTCAGCCTCGGAGGTAGTTAGTATTACGATAGGTATCTGGTTCAGGTTTTCGTCGGCGCGGATTTCCTTGAGCGCCTCCCGCCCGTTCTTTTTCGGCATGTTTAGATCAAGCAGTATCAGGTCAGGTGTCGGCGCCGTTGCTTCTGTAAACGAGCCGCGCTTATGGAGAAAATCCATAAGTTCCACTCCATCATATACGCAGAAGACATTATTTTGGAGCCTACTCTCTTTCAGAGCTTTTGTAGCGAAAAATAGATCATCTTCGTCATCATCAGCGATAAGTATATTGATCGGTTGCACAGTTATGTCTGACATTAGAGCCTCTTACTTTCTCTGCTTCTTAGGCAGGGTGACAATAAACGTAGAGCCCTCGCCTTCCTTACTTTTAGCCGTGATAGTGCCGCCGTGGCGGTCAACTATTTTTTTGCAGATAGCCAATCCGACCCCCGTGCCCTCGTAAGCAGTCCTGCCGTGGAGTCTTTGAAATATCGTGAATATCTTGTCGATATATTGCTCATCAAAACCAATGCCATTGTCTGCTATAGAAATCGTGCAGTCTTCATCCGTATCGACGGATGAGATCCTGATAACCGGCGCCACGCCTTCCTGTTTGTACTTAAGGGCATTAGAAATCAGGTTTTGCAGCAGTAGTCTGATCTGTAAAGGATCTCCTTCTATGGCACACAGCTTATCGGTTTCAATCGTGGCTGAAGTTTCGTTTATTCTCGTTTGGAGATCTTCAAGCACTATTTTGACAGTCGAATTCAGATTGATCTGTTTGAATGGCTGCTCCTTTGTCGCCACCCGGGAATAGGTCAGCAAATCGTCGATAAGCGTCCTCATCCGGGTGCTCGATTTTTGGAGGCCGGTTATGTACACCCGGGCATCGGCAGGCAGCTCCTTTTTGTAGTCCGATTCCAGCAGACCAGCAAAAGCGATTATTTTCCGCAAAGGTTCCTGGAGGTCGTGCGAGGCCACATAGGCGAAATCCTGCAGCTCAACGTTGCTCCGTGATAATTCTTTATTAGCGGCCGTTAGTTCTTCTGTCCGCTCATCGATCCGCCGCTCGAGATTCACGTTCAGTTCTTTGAGTGCGTCTTCGGCTTTCTTTTGTTCATCAATATTGGTATTTGTTCCAATCCATCGTATAACTTTGCCAGTCGCATCTTTGACTGCGTAGGCACGGGTCAAGAACCAACGGTACTGGCCATCCGAACCTTTAAGTGGAAACGTCAACTCCCATGTCTCACCCATTTTCCATGCTTTTTTGACAAACTCTACCACTCGGTCGACATGCTCCGGATGGTGTACCTTTTCCCAACCCCAGCCTTGCATTTCCTCGAGGTTTGTGCCCGTATAGTCGTACCACTCCTGGTTGCACCAATATATCTCGCCCTCAGGGCTTGCCATCCAAGCTAAATTTTGAATATTATTCGCGAAAATCCTAAACTGCTCTTCGCTTTCTTTGACTTTTTGCCGGGCCAGCACTTGTTCTGTCACCTCGACTGCATGTATCAATATCCGCTCAACTTTACCGTGACTATTCTCGATGGGCTGTGCAACGAAATTGAAGTAACCTTTTTCCATGCTGCCCGTTCCCGTACGATCAAAAATAGCCGGAAATTCATGCGCAACAAAAGGCTCTCCGGTAGAGAGTACGGTATCGAATACTTCGTAGACACCCTGGCCGGCAAACTCCGGAAAGACTTCCTTGATACTCCGGCCCAGCAGCTCATTTTCTGTCCGGTTAGTAATTTTTTGGTAAAAGCTGTTCGCCAACTCGTACCGATGTTCCGGACCTTGCACTACCGCGATTGCGGCCGGAGCCTGTCCGAAGAATCTATATAACCTGCTTCTTTCCGACTGAAACGCTTCCTTAGCCAGCACGCCGTCTGTCGTCTTATTTACAATCGCTAATACGCCCGCAGGCTTGCCCTTGTCGTCCCTGACAGGACTGTAATTGAGATTCACCCAGACTTCTTCCGGCTTGCCATTACGCAGTAGCGTCATCCGCTGGTCTTCATATGACAGGGTTTTGCCAGCCAGGCCTTGTTTCATCACGTTCTTATTGAAGTCAGCCACTTCCGGCCATCCCTCAACGACCTTGGAACCCAGTAGCCCTGGATGCCTGCCTCCCGCAAAGGCTGAGTAGGCATCGTTATAAATCATAATGCCGTCTTTGCCCCACAGCATGACCATCGGAACCGGCGAATCCAGGACGATGTTGACCGCTGTCCGAAGGTGCTGAGGCCATGTATCCATTGGCCCGAGGACAGTCTGCGACCAGTCAAAATCAGCAATCAATTGTGCCATTTCAGTTGAACCTGAAGTAAACCCGCCTCTGTCAGGTTGAGACTTTGTACTAATTACGGATTTCTTGCTAGTCTCTGCCATATAGCTCTATCTTCACTCTCCTCCGTGACACCCCTAGTACTAGTAATTGATTCAGAAGATCATTTTATACAAATTCAAATGACTTTGCTATTAATATGTCGTCATCACAACTGCTAAAAACCCAAAGCGCGTTGCACGGCCCATACTATTCCTATAACGGCGATGGCGCCAGCAAAAATCTGGATCAAACGGTTATACCATGGCTTGTTTTTGAAGAGCAATATAAATGGCAATGCAATCATGATGATGGCTATCTGCCCGATTTCAATACCGATATTAAAGGCTATGAGCGATGACAAGAACTTATCGGATGGAACCTGTATTTCTTGTAGCAGACCGGCGAAGCCCAGGCCATGGAAGAGTCCGAAGAAAAACACGATACCTGCCTTGGCTTGGATAGTACCAAAATATTTATTATTTTTGAAAAACACTGTCGTAACTGCCATGATACTTATCGACAGAGCAATCAAAGGCTCGACAATCCGGCTACTGAGCGTCAGGATACTCGCGCCGGCAAGTATGAGCGTTATGCTATGGGCAAGTGTAAAAGCAGTTACCAGTTTAAGAGTTTTACCAATTGAAATGAACGCTAACAGTAGTGTCAGAACGAACAGAATATGATCAGGCCCACTAAGGATATGCTGTATACCTAATTGAATAAAATCAAGGCTATTATCCAGAAGACTTGCATCCTGATTTTGTGCTATTCGGAGAATATCTGCCCCGCCGTTTGTGGCTTCACTGAATTCAGGCGAGTTCTGTTCGTCGAATGCCTCTATCTGCTCGGGAGTCGCATCAGGGTTGTTTTGCACATATTCCAGTACTGCCTTAGGAATCAATTCATGTGCTTTGACGCTCTGCTCAAAAAAACCGATGCTAATCATGAGTGCCATCAGTAGTATAGAAACGACCAATTTCATACTTACTATAGCCTTTTTAGTGCTTCCTTAGCCTTAGGCACATGCACAATTGAAAAATGAGGATGGATCTCCAGGGCTTTAGTTAGAAAGCGTTTGGCCTCGATTGGTTCATTACTTTGAATGGCTATCATACCGGCATGATACAAAATAATCGGATCGTGTTCACCGAGGCGTAACGCCTCTTGGCTATATTTTTTAGCCTCCGCGCTATTACCTTTTTTATAATGTGCCCATGCCAGCGTGTCGGCGGCATAAATATTAGGCCGAGACTGATATGCAGATTGAGCTTTAGATAAGGCTGTATCGTATTCTTTTGTATTATCGGCAAGGAACAGCGCCATTTCCTGATCGGTATTTACGCCGTCTTCAGATGAGCTTTGGTATGCCAGTTTGGCCAGCTGATATTGCTGAACAGCACGTTTCTGATTGCCGCGTAAAGAGTATATGTCTCCTACATCCGTCGCATACTGTGCAATTGGCAATGCTGAGGCGGCCTGCTGAGCAAACTTAAGGGCCATAGCGGTATCGCCTCTAGCCACCGCTACGCGGGCCAAACCCTGTAAAGCCGGTTCATATGCAGGCACTGTTGCGAGTGCTTGCTTGAAAGAAGCTTCAGCCTCATTAGTACTCGTGCGTAATTGCAGCTTGCCAAGCTCAACCTGGCTGAACGCTACGTTTTCTGGATAACCCGAGCTTGCTTGTATAGCAGAAGTAAGCGCCATCTTAGCCCCTTCGATGTCTCCGTATATTTCGCGAACATGGGCTATTCGATTGAAGGCTCCCAGATCCGGTCTGATGTTGATCATTGCCTGGTATGCTGCAATGGTTTCGGGGTAATTCCCGAGTTCCAGGTGACCATCACCTACCAAGCCATGATAGGCAGCACGATTAGGATTGAGGGTGACAGCTTGCTGTGACAATTCGAGACCTTTTTTGAAATCATGCCTGCCATAAGCGACTGCGGCCCGCGTAGCTGATATTTCCGGATTTTTTGAGTTTACCTGGGCGGCTGCGTTCAAGGACTTTTCAGCTTTCGCATAATACGAAGTGTCTGCCGTCTCTCTAACCTTTTGCAGGTATGCATTTGCGAGTTTGACTAACGTATCTGCATCTTTGGGATTTGATCGCAACT
>DATHYB010000027.1:0-6824 GCA_035459365.1 Candidatus Limnocylindrales bacterium | reverse complement strand
CCCCGCAAGTTGCCCGGAGTGTCGCTATTAGCGCTATTGATACAAAACCAACACCAACTCGTCCTAACTTAGAGCATCAGAAGCTAACCATAATAAATCCAAAGATTACAAAAGCCTATGGTCACAAAGTGCAGATGCGTGAAGGTTGTATCAGCGGCTCGGAACTTTGTGCAAATGTTCCTCGATACGAAAAAATTCGGCTGTTATGGCAAGACGAGCAAGCAAAGATGCACGAACAAGATTTTCATGGCTTTTTAGCTCATGTAATTCAGCATGAGGTAGACCATCTTAATGGTATTCTCTTCGTAGACAAAGTGGAAGACACGACAAGTTATATGACATTTAAAGAATTCAAAAAATTAAAAGATAAAGAGAACAAAAAACTGATGTTTAATAATATTGAAGAACTGGTCAATACTATAAAGGCCAAACGATTGAGTGAGGGGCCTATCCTCATTGCTATTGATGGCTTAGCGGTTCTGGAAAACTACCCTAGCCCACAAGTTGGCCGAAGCACTCGGTAGTGCTTATGTCGTGCATCTAGACGACTTTATACTTAAAGATAAATTGAGCGAACCGTCTTGGGAGGAAGGCTTCGACGGAAATCGATTGGCCGAACAAGTACTTAAGTCTCTAGGCTCGGGACAAGGAGTTAGGCATCAACAGCTCCTATATGAGTCCAATACGCTAGGTAATATTCAAATGATATCGCCAGTTGAGTATTTGATAGTTGAGGGCATATCATCATCTCACCCGGATATTGCGATGTACTATGACTATAAAATTTGGGTAGATATGCCGATTGATGTAGCCAAAGCACGCGGCAAAGCCCGTGATGCTGGGAATGAAAATGAAAGCATGTGGGACTTGTGTGCAGAAAACGATTTGAAGTATGTTGCTCAGCATAATCCCGAAGCTATAGCTGACATTATAGTTAATGGATATTAGTTCTATTCTTGTGCGGTAGAGTAATTTCAATGTAGACCACCCCTGTAGAGCTCATTCCATCTCGATACCTCTAATATGATAAGGTTCCAATTCGATTCCACTTGGGCAACCAAAAGGAAACACCCACCTCTCCGTGGGTGTTTCCTTTTATATTAAGAATAGGGAGACCATCAGGTCTCGTTTTTTGTTACTATAATCAGTAAAAATTATGTTGTATATTAAGCAGATGCTTCGTAATAAATCGAAATACGTTTTTGCTTTATTAGTTCTGACTGTGGTACTCATTACTGTTATCAAAGTTACGAATCAGCGGCTAGTTCAGAATGAGGTGAGAGACAGTATGTCCTTAGCAATAGCATTATCTGCACCTACGCTAATCACTCAAAATTCTGAGGTTAAGCCAGTAGTTTGTAAGCACCCAAAATTTGAATTAAAGCAGATTTGTCGGTCAGAATACTCGGTCGATGTAGGGGGTAAGCCGGCACAAGACTACAAAAAACACCTTGACCTTGTCACTAGTAATTTTGAAGCAGATGGATGGAAGGTTCATAAACGATTTCGCTTAGAGCAAAATAATACTAATACTAATATCTCTCGATATATAACAAAACAGTTTAACAAAACTAAATGCAAAATTGAGATCGGGTACAATTCCAATGATATTGTGACCGGCACAACTTCGTATAGCCAGCAAATTTCCTGCGCTCGAGATATACCACTATTTATTTTACGTTGAGTGCATCTAAGTCCTATATTTTGGCCTAAGCAATAATGGGGTGGCTTAGGTAATTATGGCTCGGCGATCTGCCGCTGATTACTTAGGTGGTGTCTTTGAGCTGCCTGGGGGTGGTGTTGATGAAGGGGATACCAGTGTCGAGAGTGCAATGCGAGAGGTTAAGGAAGAGATGGGATTGACTGTTTCTCGGGTGATTACTGCACCGATAGAAAGCCGCATGTTCGGCAAGTGAACTTTCTCGTAGAAGTAGAACCTGGTGATGTTGTGCTTAATCCTGAGGAGTATGATGATTTTACACGGGTTGATGAAGGTACTGTTACTAATCCTCATATGACCGAAAACATGCGTAAATGTATGAATGATGCTCTGTCGGTAATTCATAGCTGAAATACAGGTAAGGTTCTAGTGTGGCTCGGTAGAGTAACTGACTAGAGGGATACCCCTGGACAGCTCTATCCAGCGACTAAGCTCTGATAAGTTTAGGTTCCAATTCGAATGCACGTACTCAACTATAGTGCAATACCATTCGGCTAGATGATGGTTACAAGGGCGTTATCCCTGGTTTAAGAGCCACTGAAAGTTATAAGTGTTTTCCATCTAGCCAACTCTGCAGATATCAGGTTTCAATTCGACTGCGATTGGGCGACCAAGAAAAGAGTCCGACAGTGTGTCGGGCTTTTTTCCTGTTTATGAGCAGAATAGGAGAACGGTTCGGTCGTTTCAGTCACATGGAGACCCGCAGGTTGGCCCGTAGTAGGGTTAGCTCCTCAGGGCAGCGATAGTTGTTTCGAAAAACGATGACGGATAACCGCGATCAAAGCTTGGCTCTGTTTGCGATAGAGCTTTCTGGATATCTGCCCGGTGAGATGTGCCAATTACGATGCGGTGTTTTGAGTCGTCGATCTCAGCGGACTTACCTTTGGTGTGGCGAATAAGCTCCAACTCGCCGGCTCGTGCAGGGTCGGTAGTCGGTCGTAAAGCATTATGGCCGATTTTTTCGACCAGGTAATTGCCGACGTACCATAATCTATTATCTTCCGCGTCTTTGCAGTTTGGGTACCAATCGCTGCGTCGCAGCAGGTCCGCCATCAAAAAAGTAGGGTGTAAATCATGTATGTAAATCCGTCCGCCGGTACGTGCCGTAATTTGGGGGTGTGCGACGGCATAAACCTCTTTCAGTTCGGTATTGATCGGCATACGCATCAACGTTTCCAGATCGGGGATTGCGACGTCGGGTTGCTTGGTGATATCAGTTGGTACGACGTACAGTTCGCCAGGCCATTTATCTAGTACTTTATTGCCAGCCTCTATGTCACATCCGTAATTGAATTGCACTTTTCTGCCACTAGCTGTCTGGACGGCTTTTTTTCCTCCCCAGCTGAAAACGCCAAACTGCATGGTTATTGTGCCTAACTTGTTATATATAGCCTGACTATCCATGAGCGCTGCAACTTCGGTCATAGGCCCGGCGCCAATTACATGCATGGTTCCATCTGATTTTTCCAGGAAACTTATCGCATCGTCCATATCACCTGCGAAAGGTTGCTGATTTTTATTGTCGTTCCTGACATCAAATACTGCATCAGGCCAAAACATGTCGTGGGGGATAATGGAAGCCTTTGCTATCAAGCCCTTAAATACTGGAGTAGTAGACCCAGAACGTGCAATCAATCCTGCCATGCGCCGCGTGCATGATAGATGCTCGCTTTCTGAAAATGCATCATCCTTGTCAGCCAGGTGTGCATTAGGGTCAGGGTGGGCAAATCTTCCGTTGACAATAATTGCTGACAGGTTGAGCAACTTATCGGCGGCTAAAGCAGCCGCTGCGTTGTCGGGATCATAATTATCGACACACAGGACAACTCGTTCCATTCAGTACCTACAAAGCTTCCTAGAATTTTCGCTAACTATAACACAAAAGAACAAAATGTCATACTTATTATAAAGCAATTGCACAATTCGAATTACTGTCACCATTTCTACCTGTACTGCGATAAATGAAAATGATCACGTGCTTAGATAATCAGGAGCAGCCGTAATGTTCGATCGCACGTACACAACCAAGCTTATTTTACCTCTGTTCATGCGACAGAGGTTTTGGTTTACCTTAAATTCCTAAGTTGTTATTCGATTCGAGTCCTGATTGGTCTCTGTTACTATTAAGAAATGGTAGAAATTGAAAGGAAATTTCTAGTTACTAGTTTGCCTGATTTGAAGAGTCGTCCGAGTCTCTCCTACGAACGGTATTACTTGCCAAGCAAAGATGGCGAGGAGGTGAGGATTCAGAAAAAAGGCGATAAGTATGAAATCGAGCGAAAGATAACACTTTCAGGACTGAGCCGCGAAACCTTGAGGCATTCACTGACTCAAAACGAATACCGGGACTTAAAGCACGAGGCAGGCAAGGGCATCGAAAGAGAAAGCTACGATTTCGGCAATGGTCTTACAGTCAAAATTTATAAAGGGAGATTCAGTGGCTTAATCCGCGCAGAAAAAGAATTCTCCAGTGAGCAAGAGGCGGCTGATTACCAACCTGAGAGCTGGTTCGGTAATGAGATAACGCATTCGCCCTTAGGCAGGGATAAGAGTTTATTGTCTTTGTCCAACAAAGAGTTTGAAGATTTACTTACTCTCCTAAGTTCTGGTGCGCCGCACCTCTAGAGAGCTCAATCCACCGAATGAGTTCCGATAAGATAAGGTTCCAATTCGATTGCACTTGGGCAACCAGGTTGCAATAACAGATAGAGATTGGTAGTTGTACGAATCTCTTTTTATTTGTACCCCCGTAAACTAAGTTCGAGTCATGTTTAGCTTTTTGTTATCATAAAAATATGACGATACATTTAGCTTTATATAAATGGAAAGATTCGGCCACTCGTGAGCAAATCGAGGTAGTTTTCCGTACCCTTACCGCACTTGGTCCGAAAATCCCTGGACTAATCGGTATAGCGTGTGCCAAGAATGAATCAAAGTATAATGAAGGGTACACGCACGTTATTTTTGTACGTGGTAAAAACCAAACTGCAATTGATGCTTATCGTAGTCATCCAGAGCATTTAAAAATTGCTAGTATTGTTGAATCTATGGAAGACCGCGGTATCGGTGTAGACTTTAGCATCCCGTAAGATTAAGCCTCCTCTCTTCCATCTAACTAATTCCTTCAAAAGTAGGTTCCAATTCGAATGTATATGGGCAACCAGTTTTGCATAACAGATAGAGATTAGTTCTAGTGCTAGTCTCTTTTTCTTTATCACCTCTGTAATATAGGTTCGTGTATTATTAGGTACTTGGTATGATGCTAGCATGTTGACGCAGCTGAAGTTATTCAAAAAATACTTTTTAGTAAATCGGCAGGCGAATGGCCCAGAACAACAAATCGACTTCGATATGTATTCTGAAATAGTGGATATTGAGAACTATACGCACATACTCAAAACCTCATTTCTTCAAAGTAAAGTTTTAAAGAACATAACGTACAAAGAAAAAGACTATCGAATAGTTCAACTTGATTATATTGGCAGCTCTGCCAAGAAAAAGTTACTAATTTTTGCCGGTGTACATGGCAACGAATTCGCGGCTGCACTCGTGATACCGGAATTGTTGAATGACTTGCAAAATAACCCCCATTTCTACCAAAAATGGGATATACGCATTGTTGCACCTATCAATCCTGTGGGGCTTGCATATAACTCGCGGTACAACGAAGACGGCTACGACATAAACAGAGACTTCAAATATTTCAAAACGCCCGGCGCACAAGTCCAGCGAAATGTAGTTGAAGACTTTAACCCGAACATACTTATCTCATTGCATGAAAGCCCTCAAAAAGGCTTTTTTATGTTTTCGGAAGGTAAGCTACCATACACCTTACACCAATCGATTACCGAGCGGTTACGAAAGAGTAACGTACCATTAGCTGAAAAAAGTTTCTTTCATATAAAGATGCGACAAGGTATATGGGAGAAGCCGCCGATTATATACTTCTTCCAACGACTACTTGGCATTTATACGCTCGGGAGGTTTATGCATGATAAAGGCATACTAGCTATAACAACCGAGAGTACTTGGACGGACAGGGATATCGAAGCGCGCAAAAGGCCCCATTTAGAAGTTATTAAGACGGTAGTACAAAATCCTAGGTTCTAGTGTTGCATGGTAGGGTAACTTAATAGAGTTTTACCTCTAGCCAGTTCTTTCCACCAGCTCAACTCCGACAGGATAAGGTTCCAATCCAACTGCGTTAGGGCAACCTAAGAAGCTTTACTTGTGATATGGCTACAGGGGTTTTTTCTTGCCTACAGTTAGTCAAATCATTACACTTAAGCTATGAAAATAAAGCATTACCAAGATGGCTTCGGGCAAATAGCTGTCCCTATCGTAATAGTGACTATGGGTGTGATAGGCTTTGCTGGATGGCGTATTATGTCTGGACGTCCAGCCGGTACTAAGCCAATTGCGGCGACTGAGCAAAAGCAGCAGGTTAATAAGAGTAGCCGGGACAAAGAGATTGCCATACCTAGTGATTGGCAGTGGTTTACCAGTAAGGATAGTTCGGTCAATTTCGCATACCCTAAAACTTGGGGTAGTCTAATTGAGTTAGAAAAAGCCTATACGAGCGGCTATTACAGTAATAAGGGCAACTTTATGAGGCCAGTTGTCATCATGGCTAAGTCTGATTTTCTGATTCAAGTTCCAAAGTCATCTTATGATCCGAGCTGGTATAAATGGGATCTGGCTCTCAATGCGTTAGTCAGGGCCACAGATGAGAAGGCGTCAGATATTCAGGATGGGCAACAGTATGACGCTCCAATTGAACTGGGCGCTACGACTGCCCTTGAGCCTCATATACTAAGCGGGCCCAGTAACCACCCTATTTTCCGTGTACTAGGCAAGGGTGCTATGAACTGTGGAGCTCGCCATTATTTGTTCGATATAAAGGATAAGGTTGTTCATATCTCGGCCAATTTATGCAATAGAGGCGGTGATTGGAAGCCGCAGGCCGGCCAAGATTATGTTGATGTAGTAGAAACACCGCTCAAGGAGTTCTATGACTATATCGAGGGTTAATCTATAGCATAAGCTTTCGCTGGTTCTAGTTGACGCGACAGGGACAATAAAGGGAAGGTCGCCTCTACGAATC
>DATHYB010000026.1:0-6392 GCA_035459365.1 Candidatus Limnocylindrales bacterium | reverse complement strand
TGCAGAGCGCGTTGCCACGCCGCTCGACTTCAAATGACGGGGCCACTACGCCTCGAGCGGGGCGGTCTCCCTGGCAATGGATTTTGCTCCTGACATTACCTATCCGCTGGCCTATTGTACGTATCTTGCAAGCGAAGTGGGGACTGGTGTACCTGGCAATTCTACTGGGATCAGTTCTGGTACTGCCCTCCGAATCGGCGCGTCTTTCGACGCAGGACCAGCGCTACGATGCAATGCCGAGTAGTATGGAAAAACTACCCAAGCATGACGTCGCCCTGGTGCTCGGCGCCAAAGTTTATAGCGACAATACTCCTAGCAACTACCTCATGCGGCGCATCGATACGGCGATCGAACTGCAAAAAGCAGGCAAAGTAGATAAACTGCTGCTGTCTGGCGACAACCGCGCTGAACGAAACCATGAAACAGATGTCATGCAGGCTTATGCGGTCAAACAGGGGGTAGACCCAGCGCGCATCATTGTTGACCCAGAAGGCTACTCGACGATGGATAGCTGCCGACGTGCTTTTGAAGACTACAAAGTGCTCAGCATGGTCGTTGTAACGCAAGGATACCATCTGCCGCGGGCGACGATGACCTGTTCGCAAGTTGGTATGGACGCGAGTGGCGTGGCTGCTAAGCACTCAGGACAAGACTGGGAAGTAACTGATATAGCGCGCGAACATGTAGCAACAGCCAAGGCTTACGTCGAGCTCTTTATGCAGTCTGACCGCAAGGTTGTCGCGATGACAGAAGCTCAGCCGCAGTAGCAGCTAATTTTACAGCAGCCAGTTGCCAGGAATTCAAGTAGAATAATGTTTACGTTTACGAATAGTTAAGGGTGCCTGCTGCCTGCGGGGCCATAAAGAGGGAAGCATATATTTCTATGGATAAAGCAGAAGCTGCAGTAGCCGTACGTAAAGATGAAAAAGTTGAAGCACCTATTACCACAGACGATGTGGTAGGCGTAACCGATGCCGTGGAAGCGGCTGAAGAGGATGCTCACGAGGAGCTAACTGACGAGAGTACTGTTCAGGACGAAGCCGACACGACGGATGTGGACAATGCGCAGGACCGTCCGAGGGACATACTCAAGAACGATGACGAAGGCTACAAGGAAACAGATGTCTTCGCCTGGGCCAACAACTTGGTGCAGTTCAAGGATGAGCTTAAAATTGACCTCTACTTCTTCAATAAAAACAATGTCGTCTACCGCACCAATGTAACTGAAGACCTCAAAAAACAGCTCGAGCCGCTATTTATTGATGACTTGCTCGAATTTGTCCTCGAGGGCGCCGATAACGGGTTGATTGTCCGCGGCTTCGAGCAAGCTGAGGGTGAAGACAATGTCTTGCAGCGTACGCGCCTCAGTAAAGTTGAAAAAGCCGCCGAGGTCCTGAACTGGCTCAAAACTCAAGAGCACGAAATCGAGCTGTTCAACGAAGAAGAACATGACATCAAACGAGTCAAAGGTATTATTGCCCGCGTCAGTCACCAGCAGATGCCAAAGACCTTTTATGTCATCAAAGCCTTGCCGCAGTCCCAGGTCATGAAGGGTAGTGCCGGCTGGATGATCCGCGACAATAAGTTTATCAAGTTTGACGCTGACGCCGCACTACGCGTTCCCGCCGACAACCAACTGCTTGTGCTGGAGCAGGATATGTATGTATTTAGCCAGGCCAAGCTCAAGAGCCTCTTCGGCTATGATGCGAAAGAAGCCAGCATTGCTGAAAAGAAAGTCGAAGAGATCCAGCAAAACTACAAGCTGAGCTTCGGCGAAGGCGACTCAATGAACTCGCTGCTGAAGGGCAAAAAGAGCCTCATTAAGAAATTACAAAAGATTGAGACGGATCAGATCACACAGGACGATCTGCTGAGTCACGGTGAAGAGATTGGCGTTGAACTGATGACGGACGACAACGGCGCCATTATCATCATGGACAGTAAGGACCTCGAAAAGTTCGTGAACTTGCTCAATGACGACTACATCGAAAGTCCGCTGACGGGTATCCGCTACGAAATCCAGAAAAAGCGCGAACTCAAACTGTCCGAAGAAGACGGCCCGATTCCAGCCAGCCCATTTGAATCCTAATTACTTTTGGTATCGGGATCGTTTGCAAGGCACTTGCACTCATTGTTATACTGTTGTCTGGCAAATAAATGAGATATTACCATATGAGTTATTATCCTGGCAGGGAGTTCGTGAATTTCGTGCGAGAGCAGCACTTCGACCCGGAGATTAACGTATGTCCTGAAAAAAGGGTCGGAGGGCCTTTCGCCGACAGAGATCAGGTTGAGAAAGCATTCGGGCACGATTATACAATAGCTGAACGCAAGAATCTGGCCAGCTTCGCGGGAGCTCTCGCGACTGGTCTTACGTCGGCTGTCGGTTTTGCCTCAGGACATCCAGAAATTGGCGTCGGGTCTGCAATCGCAACTGCCGGTTTGCTCGAAACAACAGCTCATTACGGGCGTGTAATGATTGGCCAGAAGTTGCAGGGATACATGGATAACGTGTGGACGAGCGACAGCTAGCAAGCTTAAGAGTTCGATGATATAATATTGAAGCACTACACATTAGCGAGAATTAGTCTATGTCTTATAAAGGAGAAAACTTTTCAAACGCGGAGCGGGAACTGCATCCTGTCCAAATCATCCAGAACGTTATTATACGGAAAAGACAACAGGTAGCTGCCGCACAGCTAGCAGAACTAGGGTTGGCAGGTAAAAGTTGGGATGATCCTGAGGCTCAGACTTATACCTGCCGAGGAAATCATGATTATATGCCACTATGGATAATGTTTGACAAGGACGTGGTTGTTGAGGGCTCTCTGCTGGGCTCACCTCGTTTTCAACTTGATGAACTTGGAACGTCAATTCAAGATCTTGAGCGCGCAACAGACGACGATGATTATGAAACGCTCTTCAAGCACCCGCGTTCCTTTATTGAAGTTAAGACTGTATGTGGTAATAAATCCGAGGAATGGGCAATATGCGTGACTCCCGATTCGCCTCCGTATGCCATCAATAAAGCAGATGCGTCATACCTTTACGAGGAATTTGATAACTCAGCAACTGTCGGTCGGGTGAAAGAAGCATTTGGCGAAGAAGCTGTTCCATTCTTAAATGATGACGAAACATTACTGCTAGCCCGGGCTATTCAAGAAACACCGGCGAGTGTATCCCGTTTTTACGGAGACTAAAGGTTTTCGTCCCTTGGAGCCAGCCGCGTCACCATCACCCGCACTACAGCCAATGCTAATACGATGCCGGTAACTGTAGCCGCTTCAGCTGGTTTTGGCTTGGTAAACCAGAGTCCGACGATTTCGTTGAGCATGATGATGAGGATCGTATCGACTATGTAACGGACGTGTACTTTGCCGTCTTTGAGGTAACCAAGAATTGTTATAGCAATTTCAACGAGGGCAACGATAAAAACTATATCAACCAAAATATTTTGCAGGAGTACTTCCAGAGGCTTGTTGATATTCATCCAAAGGTCATGACCTGATTTGTAGACTCCTATTGCTAATGCGACAAGTATGACGAGCATCAGAAGGTGTAGCAGGAGACGAATAATCGTGCCGGTATAGACGGCAAGCTCGGTGAAACTCCGGTTGAACTTGGTAAATAAATGCATCAGTGGATTGTATCAGTAAAAAGCTGTATACAAAGTGGTTTATCTAGGAATGCGCAGCATCAAGTAGTATAAACAACAATAAAGTTATATAGTATTTGACTTGATGAATTCATGATGTAATATGAGTGTATTCATGAAACTTAATAGTTGGCTAGGTAATGGGAAATAATTCACTAGAGCAATTTCAGGCAGCAGAAGATAACATTTTATTTGATATCGACCAAGCCAAAGAATTCGCATCTAGGCTTATCGAGGGTGAGATAGGTTACGATGTAGTTGTGCATGAAAGCCAGTTACATACTGTTACGTATGACGAGTTATCAAAGTGCTATAGTCCAGAACGGGAAGTATTATTTGCAAAAGTCCAAAAAACCTTAACGAATGACGATGGTGAATCGATAACAGATGAACTTGTCTATCCAGTCAGAAACGAACAGGATAGGTTAGCTCTCGCTGAAAATAAGGAAAACTTCATATTCGGATATTCCGTGCTTTCTAATGATGATCTTTTAGAGGAAACAATAGATCTTGAGCACCTCAAAGTTGAAGATTTGATCAAAGTTGCTGATAGCGCGTGGATGGTTGATGGTGGTCCGCAACATATGCCCCGGGTTATGCATCTCTTTAAAATTCTCGGAGTAGACAATCTTGTACATTGGGATGTGGGTAATCTCGAAATGTCTGATGATAAGCCCGAGGGTATGACAACGGTGCGTAAGATTACGCCTCATGGTGATACTGTTATCCATCTCGACGATTCTATATTTGACGTACCTCCGCAGACTCATGAATATCCAACTGTTTTCTCAGTTCCCGGTGCATGTATTACGCGAGAAGCCGTTCAGGCGCTAGACCAACGGTTTATAGAGCCACAACTAACACCGCAAAAAGTAGAGGATATTACACCGATTACCGAAGCCGCTCGTTTACGGCCGCCATCAGGCGATATGGCACATGTACTGGTAGAAGATGGTTTAGATCCGCACATCAAAGACCGCCCCGAGGGAATTTATTATTGTACGGTAAATCAGCCAAAGGACATTATCCAAATATCAGAGCCGTTTCAGGATCTCAAGGATATTTGTGGTGTGCCATTAACGAATGTCTGGCCGCCAGTGAACGCAGAAGACATACCACCCTTTAAAGAAATATGGTCTCCGCACCTTGAGTTCCCGGACGGCAAGCCGTGGATATACTTCGCGCTTTATAATGGTCGGGATGCGGATAACCGTGTGCATGTGCTGAAAGGTTTGAGCGACGATCCGCGGGATGAGTATGAGTACAAGGGAAAGATTCAATTTACAACAGACAGGTGGGCAATCGACCTTAGAACGTTCCGTAGCGAAGAAGACGGCGAGCTGTACGCCATATGGTCCGGTTGGGCGGGCAAGACGCGGAACAAACGGCAAAACTTATACATAGCCCGCATGCAAGACCCAATGACGCCAGCCTCTGATAGAGTCTGTATCTCAACTCCCGACCATGAGTGGGAAAAGCAGGGCGGTTATCCCTATGTCAACGAAGGCCCGGAGCCGCTGCAGCGTAATAGAAAATTGATGGTTATGTATTCACCAAGTGGTAGTTGGTCGGACGACTATTGCACGGGCTTGCTGGTACATCAAGGCGGCGAAATACTCGACCCAAAAAACTGGAAGAAACGCGACGAACCGTTGATGACGAAATCCGATACCGTGCCTGCGCCAGGCCGTGTGCAGTACACCGAAGTAGGTGGTGAGCCGCGCATACTCTACTCGCGGGCCCGAAGCTTCAATGCTGGATGGGCGCGGATGATATCATCCAAGCTCATACACTTTGATGAAAATGATGAACCAGTACTCGGGGAGGCACTGTAACACTATGTGATGCAGGGTAATTAACTACATTAATTAATGGGGATGTAACAATGGCAGAGAAATACAATTTTGACGAATCTGGCGAACGCGAATTTGTTTCGTACTACGGCAGCAAAGAAGAGGCCGAGCAAGGCCTTTCGGATGCAGTAAACTTAGTACGTGGTCTACGCAAATATCAAGTAGAGGCTGCTATCTCTGAACAGCAGAGCCTACCGGGCATTAAGACGCCTGAAGAGCTCGCTCGCGGCGTTGCTCCATGGGAGTACCCAGAGGGGCATGTCTTGTCTACAGAAGAAGCACTGGCTGCCCTTGAATGGGATCACCGCCGATTGCACCCTGACCAATATTAGATATCAGTGATTCAAACTGAAACAAGCAAAAAGCCGGTAGGGTGACTCGATCGGCTTTTTGCTGAGCGTATTTTTCCGTATACTTTATAGAATATGGATCAAGCTTTAGCGCTGGAGATCATGCTTGCAGGGGAGCATGTGTTATTAACCGGACCTGCCGGGTCGGGTAAGACGTATGTATTGAATGAATTCATCCGCCGGGCCAAGCGCGAGGGCAAGTATGTGGCCGTTACGGCAACAACGGGGCTGGCGGCGACGCATCTTGGCGGCAACACGATTCATGCCTGGAGCGGCATGGGAATCTCGGATCAGTTACATCCACAGTTTAATGAGCATCTACTCAAAGGCCGACGGGATATTATCGAGGCGACTGACGTCCTCGTAATAGATGAAATCTCGATGCTGCATGATTTCCGGCTTGATATGATCGATGAGATTGCCCGGAAAGTACGCAAAGATGACCGCGCTTTTGGCGGCATCCAAGTTATCCTCTGTGGTGACTTTTTCCAGCTGCCGCCCGTCAACCGTCAGGACGGCCGGCAGGGAAGTTTC
>DATHYB010000025.1:0-3614 GCA_035459365.1 Candidatus Limnocylindrales bacterium | reverse complement strand
ACCGTCCGCATATAGAGCCAACGGCCTTTAGCGGATTCCAGTGTCCCATTATCCAGTTTTTAGGAAGGGATTTTTTATTTGTAAAAATCGAGGCCAGACGGAAGGTAAACGGATGGCTACAAGGAGTCAGACTGTATGAAGTATCAAAAGGGCACCCGCCGTCGAGCAATCGAGTACGAGAAGGACCTCGTTCGCTACTGGAAAGAAAACAAGACGTTCGAAAAGTCTGTCGAGATTCGGCCGGCTGACAACTCATACGTTTTTTATGACGGGCCACCGTTTATCACGGGCGTACCCCACCACGGTACCTTGCTGAGCAGTATCGTCAAAGACGCTATACCGCGCTACTGGACGATGAAAGGCAAGCGCGTGGAGCGCGTCTGGGGCTGGGACTGCCATGGGTTGCCAGCCGAAGTCTTTACCGAGAAAAAGCTCGGCATCCAGGATAAGCGTGACATCGGCACCAAAGTCAGTTTGGAAGACTACATCAATACCTGCCGCACAAATATGGTGCAGACGGGAAGCGAGTGGGAAGACACGATTGACCGTATTGGCCGCTGGGTCGACTTCAAGGGCGCCTACAAGACCATGGACCGCGACTACATGGAGTCCGTTTGGTGGGCCTTCAAACAGCTGTACGAAGCCGGCAAAATCTACGAGGGCGAGAAGGTACTTCTGTATTGTACCCGTGACGCCACGCCGATATCGAAGGCTGAAGTCGCCATGGATAACTCTTACCAGGATGTGACCGATCCATCCGTGTATGTGAAATTCAAGCTGAAGGACGAGGACGTCTCTCTCTTGGCCTGGACCACAACGCCGTGGACCTTGCCAGCAAACACCGCAGTAGCCGTCAACAGCGCTATAACCTACGTCGAGATTGAATCGAATGGTGAGCGCATGATTCTCGCCAAAGATCTATTGCCGAAAGTTATGACCGACGAGAAGCATCAGCCGGTTGCCTATGAAGTGCTGCGAGAGCTGCAGGGAAGTGAACTAGTAGGCCGAGATTACGAGCCGCTCTTCGAAGACCGTGGTGATCTGGCTCACAAAGTTTGGCACGCCGACTATGTCTCTGTCGAAGATGGATCGGGCATCGTACACTTAGCACCAGCTTATGGTGAAGAGGACTATCAGCTCTCGAAAGAGATGGGTTTTCCGTTTGTAATCAATATCGACGACAGCGGCTTTTATACTGACGGCGAGTGGCAGGGGCAGTACGTCTGGGATGCCAACAAGCCAATTGCCAAGCAGCTGCTTGAACGCGGCGTGGTCTGGAAAATTGACTACATCCGCCACAGCTATCCGCACTGCCACCGCTGCGGCACCAAGCTCATGTACCGGGCGCACCCAAGCTGGTTTATGGACATAGGCAGTCAGCGCCAGCAGATGCTCCAGCAAAACGAGAACATCACCTGGTTCCCAGAACATATCAAGCATGGTCGCTTCGCTCGTACTATCGAAAGCGCGCCGGACTGGAACCTCAGCCGCGACCGCTTCTGGGCAACTGCCATACCAGTTTGGAAGGGTGTCGACGCAGACGGCAATGAACGGGTTAAAGTAGTTGGCTCGTATGCCGAGCTGAAGGAACTGAGCGGCGTTGAGCTGGCTGATTATCACCGGCCGTGGATCGATGATGTGACATTTGAGATAGACGGAGTCGAGTACGAGCGTATCGACAAGGTGCTCGACTGTTGGTTTGAGAGTGGCTCGATGCCATTTGCGCAGTTCCATTATCCATTTGAGAATAAAGAGAAGTTCGAGCAAGGTTTCCCCGGAGACTTCATTGCGGAATACGTTGGACAGGTGCGGGCGTGGTTCTACTACTTGCATACCGTGTCGAACGGCCTGTTTGGCTCAAATGCTTTCAAGAATGTCATCGTGACAGGTACGCTGGCCGGCAATGACGGCCGCAAGATGAGCAAGTCCTTCGGCAACTACACCGACCCGAATGAACTGATGGACAAGTACAGCGCTGACAGTCTGCGCTTCTTGCTCCTCAGTTCGCCCGTGCTGAATGCCGAAGACTTTTCGCTGCAGGATAAAGACGTCGCCGACGTTGCCCGCAAGCTCAGCATGGTTTGGAATATGTACGACTTCTTTACGCTCTATGCCGAAGTCGACGGCTGGGAGTGGGACGGCCCGACCGAGGGAGAACCGAACCGTGGCTTTGAAGACCCGCTCGTTGACCAACCGGGTGCGCCGGCTGTATCAAACCCGCTCGACCGCTGGATTGTATCGCGCGTGCACCAGCTGACGGCTGAGATAGAAGCCAATATCGACCGATACGACATCCCTTCGGCTATGAAAGGTGTCATGCCGTTCCTCGATGATGCGTCCAACTGGTATGTCCGCCGCAGTCGTCGCCGCTTCTGGAAGGGCGAGGACGACGCTGACAAACAGGATGCCTACCGCACGCTGCACTACATTCTGGTGCGCCTCAGCCATGTGTTAGCTCCATTCACGCCGTTCCTGGCAGAAGAGTTGTACCAGAAGCTGACGGGCGGCGAATCGGTGCATCTGCGCGATTGGCCGGAGCAGGGGGCTATTGATGAGTCGGTGCTGACCGACATGGCTCTGATGCGCTCGATTATTGAGGCGGGTCTTGCGCAGCGTATGTTCAAGGATGAATCTCAACAACAAGTCAAAGTTCGTCAGCCACTCGGAAGACTCGTGTACTGGGGCGACAAGCTGGATCCGATCTATGAGGAGATAATTGCCGACGAGGTTAACGTCAAGACGGTACTGCATCAAACTGATGATCAACCAGAGCTGGGGCAAGTCTTTCTAGATAAAACCATTACCCTTGAGCTGAAGCGCGAAGGCCTGATGCGCGAAGTCATCCGGCAGGTCCAGAATGCCCGCAAGCAAGCCGGCCTGAACATTGACGACCGTATTCACCTGGAACTCGTGACGCACGATCCAGAGCTTGAGCAGGCGATTGATGAGCATAGTGACGTAATCGCAACCGAAACATTGGCACATACTCTGGTAACTGTTGGATCGGCTCCGGCCGAAGGCTTTACGGCTGAGGTGTCGATCGGCGGCGCGGCGCTGGCTGTTGCTCTTCGAAAAGCATAGGTTTTTAGAAGCGTTCGAAGTACAGGGCGGAGCCTAACTTTACAGGGGCAGTTATATCTGTTACTATCTATTGGTATCAAATTCTAAATAGTAAGAGTTACTAATGAGCAAAGCAATCATTGCCACAGGTGGCAAACAGTACATTGTCAGCGAGGGTGAGACCCTCAACGTCGAGCTGCTCGACACTGACAAAAAGCAGGTTACCTTCGAGCCTCTCCTCGTGATTGACGGGGATAACGTCTCGGTCGGAGCTCCAGTTGTGAGCGGAGTCACAGTGATGGCAGACATACTCGATGAAGTAAAGGCCGACAAAGTCACTTCTATCCGCTATAAAGCCAAGAAGCGCGTACACAAGCTACGCGGCCACCGTCAGCGTTTGACGCCGGTTACTATAACCAAAATCGGATAAAACCAAATCACAGGTAAAAAACCGCCTCAAATAGGGCGGTTTTTTGTTGTCCGGGCTCCCGAGGTGCAAACATGGTAGGGTTCAATATATAAACACAACCGTATTGATTGACTATAACGCTTAT
>DATHYB010000024.1:0-4642 GCA_035459365.1 Candidatus Limnocylindrales bacterium | reverse complement strand
CCGGGCGAAAAAGCAACGCAAGAGCCTGGGTGAGCGTGCCGTAGCCCATGGTCTGGCGGTGGACGACGTCGGTGCCATCGACTCCGAGCGCGTGCTGACCTTCATCTGGCGGGTGGCGGGCCGACCCACGGATGCACCTGCCGGATGGCAGCGGGTACGGCCGCTGATGATCATTCTCGACAATTATGCCGTCCATAAAAGCCAAACCGTGCGGGAGGCGGAGCCCGCCTTGCTGGCCGCCAACGTGCACCTGGTCTATCTGCCGGCGTACTGTCCCGAACTGTCGGCCATGGAACCCGTCTGGAACGACGTCAAACAGCATCACCTGCCGACCCGCAGCTTCGACCGCGTGGTGGACCTCAAACGGGCCGTCGACGACGCACTTGCTCAGAAGGCGCAACAGCTACGGCACGCGTATGTCAAAACTATGAACTTTGTCCATCCGGCTACTTAGATGACGATCCGGTCGATCCGATATATTGTAGTCAAGTATCTCGCCGAGACCGGCATCCCGAACGCCTCCGTTCATACCCTCAGGCATACCATGGCAACGCATCATGTTGACGCGGCACCGACCTGAAGACCGTGCAGGAGACGCTTGGCCACGCGAGCGTGGAGACGACGATCTACGTGTCATTGGCAAAGCAGGCTCAGAAAAAGGCATTGCAGGAACATGCCTTATAGAGTACGGCGCAGTCTTAGCTCGTGTCGGAGCGGCATTCGTCATCTGCTTGCAAATTGATGCTGGATGATCAATGTCGCCCCGACAGCTACGGTGCAGACGGAGTGTGCTCAGCAGCCGCTCGATCCGAGGTAGCAACGATCATGCCCTCTTTGGCGGGTGAACCCAGTCGACAAAATGCTGATCCGTCAAGCTCTGCTCTGCGCACGCCTGCTGCGGCAACTCTACCGCAACCGCAGCCAGCACTGGCCGAGCACTACAGCTGACCCAACAAATCGACACGTCCTCGCGCACGAACATAGCTACCCCAATGCAAATGGTTCCATCTGCCAGCAACATCACGCAGGCGCGTGATCGGAAGCTTTGTAAAGATGGTTGTTAAGCCTGGGTTGTTCTATAAAAATAAAGAGATATGGCTGGAGGACAGCAGGTACGTGGGCTTCAAGTAACCCAAGCATGTGGTATAAATAAAGCCGGTTTCACACGAGACGTAACTAAGACACAATTTTAGTTGACCACTATTTTTTAACTGATGCAGTATCGCTGTCAGATGAGCAGGCAATCAGCCTACATAATCGATGTTAACTCCATATCATACCAAATACCTCGCGTATGACCTAACGCGCCGCTTTCCGCCAGGGGATGCTGAAAAGCTGGCTGGAGTGGTCGCTAGCGCACAAGTTGACCTGAACCCCCATCAGGTCGATGCCGCACTCTTTGCTTTCAAGTCGCCATTGTCAAAAGGCGCACTCCTGGCGGACGAAGTTGGCCTTGGGAAGACGATTGAAGCAGGGCTGGTGCTGTCACAGAAATGGGCCGAACACAAACGCCGTATTCTTGTCATTACGCCGTCGAACCTGCGCAAGCAGTGGTTTCAAGAACTTACTGAAAAGTTCTTTCTGCCCTGCCGTATCCTTGAGGCCAAGTCCTATAACACCTTAGTTAAGCAGGGCTTTACGAGGCCACTTCAGGCGAGTGAAGTGCTCATTTGCTCGTATCAGTTTGCCCGCAGCAAAGCACAAGATATTCGCTCCATAGCCTGGGATGTTGTCGTCATCGATGAAGCGCACCGCCTGCGAAATGTGTATAAGCCGAATAATGTTATTGCGAACACGCTGAAGGAGGCATTGTCCGGCAGAAATAAGCTCCTATTAACGGCAACACCGCTCCAAAACTCCCTACTGGAACTGTTTGGGCTGGTCAGCTTCATCGATGAACACACCTTCGGTGACCTTAAGAGTTTTCGGGAGCAGTTTGCTAATGTAAACCAGGAGCAGGTCTTTCAAACGTTGAAGGCCCGCCTCAAGCCCATTTGCCATCGAACTTTGCGTCGCCAGGTTACCGCGTATATTCCGTACACAAAGCGTTTGCCGCTTGTTGAAGAGTTCACGCCGGCGAACAGCGAAGATGAGCTGTATGAGCTCGTATCCGAGTATTTGCGACGCCCTGATCTGCAGGCGTTACCCGCTAGCCAGCGGTCATTGATAACTCTCGTCCTCCGAAAGCTACTTGCGTCCTCGACATTTGCCATTGCCGGGGCATTGACCTCGATGTCGAACCGACTCAAAGCAAAGATAAATCAGCGACCGTCCAACGTATCGCTAGAAGACGATTTGGACCAGGACTATGAGTCGCTGGATGAAACCTCAGAGGAATGGGGCGATGATGGCGCGGATGGGTCTCTGAGTGATGCTGATCGTGCAGCAATTGAGCGTGAAATTGGCGATTTAGATGTCTTCATCAAGCTTGCAACATCGATTCAGCAGAACGGCAAGGGCATTGCGCTTCTCCAGGCCCTGAGGGTAGCCTTTGCCAAAGCCAGGCAGATTGGTGCGGCCGAAAAAGCGATAATTTTCACCGAATCCCGACGTACCCAGGAGTACCTGCTGCGACTACTGGCGGATAGTACATTTGGTGAAGGCATCGTCTTATTCAATGGCTCCAACGCCGACAATCGATCCAAGCAGATTTATGACCAATGGCTCGCGCAACACAAAGGAACGGACCGCGTTACTGGGTCGCGAACCGCTGACATGCGCTCAGCACTTGTGGACTATTTCCGTGAGCAAGGTCGAATTATGATCGCTACGGAGGCCGGTGCAGAGGGCATCAACTTGCAGTTCTGCTCATTGGTCGTTAACTACGATCTCCCATGGAACCCACAACGAATCGAGCAGAGGATTGGTCGCTGTCATCGCTACGGCCAGAAACATGATGTTGTGGTAGTTAACTTCCTGAACCGCAAGAACGCCGCCGATCAGCGCGTCTTCGAGCTACTTTCCGAAAAGTTCCAGCTTTTCGAGGGTGTATTTGGTAGCAGTGATGAAGTACTTGGAGCGATCGAGTCGGGGGTTGATTTCGAGAAACGCATCGCAGGAATCTACCAAGCGTGTCGCCGACCAGATGAGATTAAGGCGGCTTTTGACCAACTTCAGCTTGAGTTGAGCGTAGAGATTAAAGCATCGATGACGCGAACCCGACAGCAGTTACTTGAGAACTTTGATGACGAGGTGCGCGAAAAGCTCAAAGTTCGTGATGAGGCATCCAAAAATTTTCTGTCGCGGTATGAACGACTGTTGATGCAACTCACCCGTCATGAGCTAGGCAACCATGCTGACTTCCGTGGCGATGGAAGCTTTGTACTGAATCAGCAACCTTTTCCCAAACACGCCGGTGATATTCCACTGGGGCAGTATGAATTACCACGCCGTGCCGGTGATGCCCATCTCTACCGTCTGAATCATCCCTTAGCCGAAGCGCTGATCGCTCAGGCTAAAAACCGTGAACTCCCGCCTGCCGAGATTTGCTTTGACTACAGTGGTCATGCGGGCAAAATTACTGCGCTTAAACCATTCATTGGAACCTCTGGATGGATGACAGTCTCGTTGTTCAGTGTGGAGACGCTCGATCAAGCCGAAGACCATTTGATTCTTGCGGCAGTTACCGATGATGGCCAAGTGCTCCAAGGTGAGGTTGCATCCCGTTTGATGACGGTTCCGGGACGAATTCTACGGACAGCGTCAGATGAGAAACCAAGCGCACTTGCCGACCTGCTTGCAAGGGTGATACAGCAGCACCAAGCCTCCATCCAACGTGAAATCGCCGACCGCAACGCTCTTTTCTTCGAAGCCGAGTCTGAGAAACTTGACGGCTGGGCAGACGATTTGAAGAGCGGTCTCGAGCGCGAGATCAAGGAGTTCGACCGCCAAATCAAGGAGGCCCGCCGCGCTGCTACGATCGCGTTGACGTTGGAGGAGAAGTTGGCGGGTCAGAAGCAGGTTAAAGCGCTCGAAGCGCAGCGTAACCAGAAGCGCCGTTCATTGTTCGACGCCCAAGACCAAGTGGATAAGCAGCGCGAGGAACTGATCGAGATCATTGAAGGCAAGCTGAATCAGGTGTCAACTATGAATCAACTCTTCACCATTCGATGGGTATTACAATGACAACAGAAATACCTTTCGAAATTACTCACGTCTCTGAACATCTACGCCGCTCCTTTACAGGCATACTTCCTGAAGCTACGTCAGGGTCAGCAGACGCTAAAGAAATTAACTTTCTTTCTCGATCTCTTGCAGCATTTGTAATCCATAAGCTTTCGGGTTGTGCTTTGAATGTTGCTGCCGACTCAGTGGTTGACGGCGGGGGTGACGGTGGTATCGACGCAATTCATTATGCTGAGACTACCAATATCCTTTGGGTGGTTCAGTCGAAATTTCATCGGAATGGTCGTGGTGAACCTGATTTAGGTAGCGTAAGCAAATTCAAGAATGGTCTCGAGAATCTCCTTCTTGGGACCTTTGATGCTTTCCAAACGAACACTGCTTGGCAACAACGAATAACTCAGCTACAAATTATTCTCTCTACTAATAATGCATTGCAAGTGCGAGCTGTGCTTGTGTATTCGGGAATCAATCTAGTTTCGGAGGATCGACGTCGGTTATTTGAAGATGTAAGAATTCG
>DATHYB010000023.1:0-5747 GCA_035459365.1 Candidatus Limnocylindrales bacterium | reverse complement strand
GTCCAGGCTGCGATGGCAGGCATCGAAGCGGGGTATGAATTTATACATATTGATATTTCCCAAGCAAACCACGGTGCGAGTGAAGAAGATATCATCAAGGCAACCAAAGAAGTTGTTGAATATGCCCGCTTGACGGGAGCGCTTGTAGAGAGTGAACCGCATTACTTTGGTGGTAGCTCGAATGTCCACGACGAAAAGATTGACTATACCGAGATCAAAAAGACCTTTAGCACGCCGGAGGGTGCGTATCATTTTGTAAAATCGACGGGTATCGACACCTATGCGGCGGCCGTTGGAAACCTGCATGGCAGATACCCCGTTCCAAAGAAGATTGATCTCGAACTCCTCCAGGAGATCCGGAGCACTATAGATTGTAATATCAGTCTGCACGGCGGGAGTGGAACGCCCGGACATTACTTCATAGATGCCGTCAAAATTGGTGTCACAAAGATCAATATCAACTCTGACATGCGCTATGCCTACCGTAAGACGCTGGAAAAAGCGTTGGCGAATGACCCGACAGAGTTCGCGGTGGTAAAACTTATGCCGCAGGTTATCACCGCAGTCCAGCAAGTCGTTGAATCAAAAATCGATACCTTCAACAGTACCGGTAAAGCTGTCTTATACTAAGCGAGCATTGCAGAATACAGGCTACTACTAGTACAATAAGCATAAGTAATATGGAAATGTGGGGATTATGAGCCAAATTGATGTCCTGAGTGTTGGAGATATAGTCACCGACGCCTTTATCAAGCTGTTTGATGACCAAGCGGTCACGTATGAAAACGAAGAAGGCAAATGGCTGGCCATGAAGTTCGGTACCAAACTGCCGTTTGAGGATGTGCAGGTTATTGAGGCAGTAGGGAATGCTGCCAATGGCGCGACTGCTTTTGCAAGGCTTGGTCTCAAAACGAGCTTCGTAACCTATATCGGTGATGATCAAGCGGGACGTGATATGGTCGCTTCTCTGCAACGCGACAAGATAGATACCAGTTTTGTGCATATCGACGCCGGTAAGCAGAGCAATTACCACTACGTTCTGCGCTATGGTGTGGAGCGGACAATTCTTATTAAGCACGAAAAATTTTCCTACCACTGGCCGAAAATCCGACCGCATGAAATACCGCGATGGGTCTACTTCAGTTCGGTCGGCGAAGGTACTGAAGGATATCACGACGAAATTGCTGACTGGCTTGAGGGCCAGCCAAACGTTAAGCTCGCCTTCCAACCGGGGACGTTTCAAATGAGCATGGGAACTGAGCGCTTGGCCCGGTTGTATCGTAGGGCGGATGTCTTGGTGCTTAACCGCGAAGAGGCAGCTACGGTCGGCGGCGGCAATTGGCATGACATCCACGACCTGATTAACAAGCTGCATGAGTTGGGGGCAAAGATTGTCGTCCTGACTGATGGGCCTGATGGTGCCTACGCCAGTGACGGCGAGAACCGCTTCCGGATGCCGTTGTATCCTGACCCGGCGCCGCCAGTTGAACGCACGGGTGCTGGTGATGCCTTTGCTAGTACCTTTGTAGCCGCCCTCGCGAAGGGTAATACGCTGGAAGGCGCACTCCAGTGGGCGCCAATCAACTCAATGAGCGTCGTCCAAAAAGTCGGTGCCCAAGCAGGACTACTGAGTGAGCAGGAGCTCGAGGAATACTTGCTCAAATCCCCCGCCAACTACCGGCCAGAACGGTTCTAAACGGGCTTTTTGGAACAACCACACCGCTTGTGGTAATCTAGATACAACTATGACGAGACTGCTAGCAGAGTTACTGGGACACGGGGGAGTGGATTTCCGACTTGGTCTACAGCAGCTCGAGCGGTCAGCCGGTCGTCCTGGTCATGACATCCGCCTGACGGCAGAACTGGTGCAGGCTTCAAAAACTAAGCTGCATGAACTCGGACTCGACAAGCATGACACGACCGGTCAGGAACTCTATGCTGCATTGAGAGAGCGGCTGCAGGGTGATGAGGCGCGGCTGTCGGCCCGTTTGCGAGGCACTGATACGTCGACCGATGATCCGTCCGTATCTATCAGCCGAACCCTCCAACAAGTCCTGGCTGACCAGCAGTGCTTCGCGCTCAAAAACAGCAGTGCGCGCAAGCTGCTGAAAGCGTATCCGCCAAAGCGGACGATGAAACTCCTCGGCTATCGATCGCTTGATTCAATGCTCAAGCATGAATCTGTCGCCCAGCTGTACGCAGCAGCCTGGCTTGCTGAAACTGAGGTGTGGTCGAAGCGTGTACTGGCGGCATACACAAAACTCAGGCAAGTGGACTTCGAGACCCGGCCGATTCAGATCGAACATCCATCATCCAAACGCTGGCAGACATTATCCGATACGTTAGTTGCCCGGCAAAAGCACCATGTACTGAGCTTCAAGGAGCTTGGCACGGTAGTTCTTCTGCCGCTGCCCGAAGCGAGGCCGAAGTATGTTACCGTCACCACTATGGTGCTCGCACTCCATGCAGTGAATGCTATCCGGGCGGCGAGTACGTTTTTGAAGCTTCACCAGATGGATAGCTCTTTTGGGCCTATTGTCCGCCAGGTGGTTCTGCAAGAACCGATGCTCACTGCCCGGATGCTCGACGCTCCCGTGTCGTGGCATGTCGCCCAGCGGTATTACGCTACAGCGGCTGGACAAGCGGCAGCGCGACTGTTTGAGCCGGTGGTGCACGCCGAAGATCTCGCGTGGCACAGCGTGGAGTCGGTACTGGCACGCATTGAGCCGTCCTTGGCATTTTGGCAGGGTACTGAGCATGTGGCCCACAAACATGGGCAGGATGTGGTGTCCTGTAATCTTGGCGACGTCGTACTGGCATTTTGCAATCAATTGCCCTATGCCTCACGGCTCAGCCACAACTTTCAGCACGCGCTTCGGACCGAGCTTATCCTACGATATCTGAGGCACGAGCAACTAGAGCAAGCGGTGCTCGGTGAATTACATCGAAATATAGCCCCTGAACCAACACTAGCTTAACGAGCAAGGAGATAAATTATGAAAACGTCATACCAAATTTGTGTATCAGGTGCCGCCAAAGGCGATAGTGTTGAAGAAGGCAAAGAACTGGCCATGCAAGTTGGTGCAGCCATAGCCCAAGCTGGCCATGCACTGATGACCGGCGCGACCGTCGGGTTGCCGAATTACGCGGCGATTGGCTATAAAGCTGCCGGCGGCACAATGAGCCTCGGTATTAGCCCGGCCAGCAGCAAGGTTGAACACGTCCGAAAGTACCGCCTGCCGACTGAAGCCTATGACATCATCCTCTATAGTGGCTTGCACTACGTTGGCCGTGACTCGCTCCTGATTACTTCCAGTGATGCGGTCGTCAGTATCGGCGGCCGGCTCGGTACGCTACACGAATTTACCATTTCAATGGAATCAGACACGCCGATCGGCTTTCTGCAAGGAGCTGGTGGTATCAGTAGTCAAATTCAGTCAATTATGGAGGCAGCCGGTCCAGTACGACCCGGAGCGGTCGTTCTGTTTGAGAATGATCCGACCAAACTCGTCGCCGACCTCACCAAAGCTCTCGATGTCGAGCGGGCTGCTTATCGCGACCTCTACGTCTAGGCACTGCCTGACGGCTGGTGTCTTTCTTGCTACAATAGCTAGATATGGGACGACTTCAGCTCAAGAGTGACTACAAGCCGCAGGGTGATCAGCCAGCGGCTGTATCCCAATTGGTGAAGGGCGTCAAAGATGGTCTCCGTGACCAAACACTACTCGGTGTAACGGGCTCCGGAAAAAGTGTTGTTGGTAGTAGCAAAGTTTTCTTAGAACATGAGGGACGATCGGTTCACGTTCCGATCTCTCAGCTCGACGACTTATTTGATACTGAGTTGCCAAATGATCCAAATGTCTCACAAATAGCTGTCATAGGTACCCCGCTTAAGACTACTGCCTTCAAGCCAGGTGATGGTAGTATCGCGCAATCGCACATAGCGGAAGTATCTCGTCATATATATTCTGATCTGCTCTATGAAGTTGAAACGTCTTGCGGCCGCAGCAATATATTTACTGACAGTCACAATGTATACGTCCTTCGGGAAGGAAAATTAATACTTGTTCCAAGCGCTCATCTAAGATCCGGCGACCGCCTACCAGTGCCAGTCGAACTTCCTACAAAAGGGCAGGGACTACCGTATTTAGATATGCGGGAATGGTTACCTGAAGACATCTTTTATGTGAGTGTTCACGAACCGGCAGCGCTCACTATAGGCTGTATGAGGAGTGATAAGCTTTGGCGTGTTGTGAACGAGAATGAACGAGTGTCCTTGGCTGCTTATCGAACCTTTGACAGGGATGCAGCCAAAGTTTTGCTAGATCGCATTGGTTCTATCAGGCGTACGGCATCGATACCCGTACTCCTGCCAGCAAACCAAGTGCTTATGCGACTCATCGGTTTGTATATAGCAGAAGGGCATGCGACGAAAAATTATATAACGCTATCGACAGCTGATGGTACGATAGTCGACGAATTCACTGCTGCTGCAGAGCTATTCGGTTTGCCGCTATTCAAGCGTCCTACCCGACTATATGATTATCAGTTGAATGGCAAGGTTCTTGCTGGATTGCTTCGGGCCATATGTGGAGGGACTGCCGGAAAGAAGCATCTGCCAGCTTTTTGGCCCCAACTCAGTAATCTACAGCTTAGCCAGATGCTCAGTGGCATTTTTGCTGGTGATGGCTGGGTCGAATCAGCGGGAGTTTGTTTAGCTTCGGTCAGTTCGGAACTTGTGCATGATGTGCAGGTTGCGCTGCTTCGCTTTGGTATTCATGCACGGGTACGCCGCAAGTACGTCCAATATAAGCAAGAAAAGCGTCTGACGTGGCAATTAGGTATTAGTGGCCGGCATGACCTGCAGGCATACCAGCAATACATTGGATTTGGGCTCGACCGCAAAGATAGGAGACTCGCAGATATACTGGCACGGACCAGGATCGCAAATACAAATGTTGATCTATTCCCGCTTGAGTGTGCCTATATAGCACAACTTTGCCACAGGTATAGCCTTTACCAGAAGGACATTGCAGCAGTGATGGGTGTCTGCCGACCGCTCGTCAGCATGTATCTTTCAGGCAAACGGTCACCGGCTCGCTGGCGCGCATATCGCTTACTGGCATTCCTCATGGATAAAGCTCAGGCTGCGGGAGATTCAGAAATTATAAGTCAGCTTGAGCAATCGATTGGATTAACGAACTTATTTTGGTCCCCCATCAACTCAATAGAAACAAAGCAAGTTGTTGACGTGCCGGTCTATGATTTATCCGTCCCCGGCCAACAAACCTTTTTAGCGGGTGAGGGAGGTTATTTTGTCCACAATACCTTTACCATGGCAAACATCATCCAGGAGACGCAGAAGCCAACCCTGATTCTGAGTCATAACAAAACCTTGGCAGCGCAACTTTACAGCGAGTTCAAGGGCTTTTTCCCGGACAATGCCGTGCACTACTTTGTCTCTTACTTTGACTACTACCAACCGGAAGCTTATATTGCCCGTTCCGATACGTTCATCGAAAAAGATTCGCAGATCAACGAAGAGATCGACCGTTTGCGGCATGCGGCGACTGACGCACTCTTGAGCCGCAAGGATGTTATCATCGTGGCTTACGTCAGTTGTATTTACGGCATTGGGTCAGTTGATGACTATGACGGGCTATCGATCGATGTGCAAAAAGGTGAGCGGAGGGTTCGAGACAAGTTCCTACGCCAGCTTACAGATATCCAGTACCAGCGCAATGACA